>JARKQW010000422.1 GCA_029974695.1 Syntrophobacteraceae bacterium
CGGGGGGGAGCTCCATGGTCTTGGTTTGGGTCCCCCGGACTTCACTCAGCAACGCGCTGGTGCCTGCGGCGGCCCCGGAAGCCTCCATCACCGACTGGGGAATGTCCTTGGGTCCCTGGAGAGTCCCGCAGACATAGATCCCGGGCCGGGAAGCGGCCACGGGCAGGAAACCGTCGGTGACGGCGAAACGATGCCGATTCAGCTGGATTCCCAGGCGGTTTGCCAGTTCCACCGTGTCCAGCCCCACCTCGAAGCCCACCGACAGCACCACCATGTCGAAGACCTCGCTCTTCTGCTCCCCGGCTTCATCCACGTAGGTGATCCTCAGGTCACACTCTCCCTCGGGTTCCACCGAATGGACCCGGGAGCGGATGAAGCGGACCCCGTGCTGCTGGGCGCGGTTGTAATACTGTTCGAATTCCTTGCCGTAGGTCCGCATGTCCATGTAGAAAATGGCGGTATCCAGGTCTCCGTGCGCATGCTCCTTGGCGATGACCGCTTCCTTGATGGCGTACATGCAGCAGACGGCCGAACAGTAGGAATTGTCACAGGCATTGATGTTTCGGGAACCCACGCATTGGAGCCACGCGATCTTGGCGGGCTCTTCCCGGTCGTAGGGCCGCATGAGGTGCCCCCGGTAGGGTCCCGAAGCGCTCAGGATTCTTTCGAATTCGAGGCTGGTAACCACGTTGGGAAATCCCAGGTAGTTGTAGGTGTCGAACTGCGAAGGGTCGAACACCTCGTTTCCCGGGGCCAACACCACGGCGCCCACCTCGATTTCCGTTTTTCGCACGGTGTCGTCGTAATGGACGGCTTCGGCCAGGCATACCTTTTCACACAGCCCGCACCCGATGCACACGGCCCGATCGATCATGAAGCCCCGGGGAATCGCCTGGGGATACCGCATGTAGGTGGCTTCCCTCACGTCCAGCTTTTGGTTGAACTCGTTCACCGCCGTTGCGGGGCACACCAAACGGCACTGGCCGCATGCCGTACAGGCTTCGAGGTCGATGTACCGGGGCTGACACTGGAGGGTCACCTTGAAATTCCCGGCCTCCCCCTCGACGGACTCCACTTCGGTATTGGGCAGGATGTTGATGTTCAAGTGCCGCCCCACTTCCACCAGTTTGGGGGAAATGATGCACATGGCGCAGTCGTTGGTGGGGAAGGTCTTGTCCAACTGGGCCATGATGCCGCCGATGGTGGGCGACTTGTCCACCAGGTGCACATAGTAGCCGGATTCGGCGAGGTCCAGGGACGCCTGCATTCCGGCCACCCCGGCACCAACGACCATCACGGCGCCTATCTTCTTCGCATTCTGTTCATTTGCCATATTCCGCATTCCCTTTCGCGCCTCGGGCCTCCAACCCGGATCGAGGTTCCGGAGCTTCTCACCGGCTCCCCCCTCCGTCCGCCCGATACCACCTCCCAGACTATGCCGCCAACCCTACGAATTTCGGGGTGGACCCTTCGTATTCCTTCAACTCGGCCTGCCCCCGCCTCTCGAGGTCGTTCAATCGCAAGGACACGGTGTATACGGGCAGGCCCGTTTTTGCAGCCATTTCTCGGACGGAAAGGGGACCCTCTTTGAGGGATTCCAGGAGGAGAGCCTTCTGGTATTCCTCTTCCGCCGCCAGCTTCAACATTTCCTGAAACAGGGATTCGTCCATTTTGTCGTGGTACACGTTCCCTCGTTCGGTGATCTGGCGGTCCATCCCCGTCAGCCATCGCATCCTGGGACCCCGAAGGACGGTCTCCACGGCCGCCAGTCGGAGGCCCATGGCAACCCGATCGAAGGGCCCCAGATTCCGGGTGGTTTCCGTCAGTTCCTTTACGGTGTCGGCAAAAATCTGTCCCTCGGCGGCGCTCACCCAGCGAAGGGCCATTCGCGTTCGGCCGATCCCGGACAGGTCCAGGAGGTGTTCCACGAGTCGCATGCGCTTGGAGGCGAAGACATTACCATCCAGGTAATGGCAGTCTCCCAGGTGACAACCGAAGACGGAGACCTGGTCGAAGCCGCTTTTCAATCCCTCGGTGATGTAGAGCGGGTCCACGCGGCCCGAGCACATGGTCCGAATTACCCGGATGCTCGAGGGATATTGAAACCGCGAGACCCCGGCGAGATCCGCCCCCGCGTAGGAGCACCAGTTGCACAGGAACGCGAGGATCTTGGGTTCAAAAACCTTGCTCATGTGTTTCTCTCCCTTCCAAAGACGAGGAAGCCCCCCGCTGTCGGTGCCGTCCCTCATTTGGAGGGCTCCCGCAGGAAGCTCCCCTGTGTGCGGTTTTTGCCTATCCTTGTCCGCCCGCCTGGATGGCCGCAATGATCTGGCGATCGCGGAAGTGCTTCATGTCGATGGCCTTCTGAGGACATGAGGCGGCGCATATGCCGCAGCC
>JARKQW010000423.1 GCA_029974695.1 Syntrophobacteraceae bacterium
CACGGACGGATGATGAATTCATCGGCTGGCAACTCTATGGGGAAGCTCGAGGCGGCCACATCCCGGGGGCCGTACAGATTCCCTACGGATGGTTCTTCAACGACAACAAGACCGTTAGGAAGTACGAAACCCTGAAGGAAATGTTTGAGTCCCGAGGAATTACCAGAAAAAAGGAAGTCACCGCCTATTGCACCTGTGGTATTCGCAGTGCCTTTGTTTACTTCCTCTATCGACTGATGGGGTATTCCAAGGCATCCAATTACGATGCCTCCATATTGGAGTGGGCGGCAGACCGTTCGCTTCCCATGGAGAAGGCTCGCAATTACAGCAAGCTTGTCTATGCACAGTGGGTCAAAGACCTCTTGGACGGCAAACCCGTTCCAAATCCCCCTGCAGGGCGCTATGTTCTTGCCGCCACAACCTCCAGTGGTAGTGTCGACACATTGATCCCGGGATCCATCTATATCCGCACGGAGGAGGTCGAATGGCCGTCCGCGGAAGCCGGCCTGGTGGAGGGAAGCGGCAATCTGTGGCCGGACAAGAAACTCAAGAAGAAGATCGAAAAGATGGGCATCGACAAAGACACGACCGTCATCCTGTATGATGCGGCCTACGGCAGTGCGGACCCCATTTCCACCACCCGGGTTTGGTGGGCCTTGCTGTACGCGGGTGTGTCCGATCTCAGGATTCTCAACGGCGGGATCACGTCCTGGATGGACAGCGGGTTCGATGTGACCGAAAAGCCCGAAGCGAGGAACGCGGTGGATGATTTCGGCACGGGACCCGGCGAGTTCCCCCTTCATCCCGAGTATCTCGCAACCACGGACTATGTTGAGGAGGTCGTGGCCGGCAAGCATCCCAAGGCTTTGATCGTGGACATTCGTTCATGGAGAGAATACATCGGAGGCCCCAATGATTACGCAAGCATCGGAATCCCGCTGACCGCAAGGGGACGCATCCCGGGGGCCATGTGGGGGCATTGGGGTCCCAAGACCCTCGTGGGAGGACATTTCTCCGACTCCCTCGACTCGACGCTGCGAAGTTACCTCGAGGTTGCGCGGTTCTGGAAAGAGTGGGAAATCACGCGCGACAGGACCTTGATTTTCTATTGCGGGACGGGCTGGAGATCGACGCTGGGACTGTTTTTCGGTCATCTGATGGGATGGCCGAGCTTGAAGAACTACGACGGTTCATTTCTCGAGTGGGCCCACACATCGCCCAATGCCAAGAACCATAAGATCGAAAAAGGCAATCCGCTCCGCGACTAATCACCCATCGAGTGGCCCCGACGCAGAGAAAAGGCGGCCTCCGGGCCGCCTTTTCTCATCCCCCCGTCGTTCCCGGAGTCCGAGCAGTTTCCCGGAGGGAAGGCACCGCGGCTCGTGTGGCATTACGTTGCGCCCATAGTCGCTCCGACAGGCCGAGTGAAGATTTCGAGAAAACGGCTCAAACCTGCGGGTGGTCGGTTTCGGCTTGAATTGTAAGTTCGTCTCAATGGGCACCGGCCCATTCCAGCCCCCGAAGACATCCATGTTTTGATCGAAAAAGCAGCCTCGAATCTGCCGGAGGGAGATCCATGCCCCCGCGCGGGGGCATGGATTGAAACCGGGACCGGCCGCAGAACGGGGCAGGAACCTCGGTCGCCCCCCTCGCGGCGGGGTGGATTGAAACGTCTCAATGGGTCATCGGGAGACCTGACCCCTAGCCGTCCGCCCGAGTCGCCTCCCGGGCGGTGCCGGGCTTCCCCGTCAGGACAAAAGATCGTATTCCGGCAGGGAATACAGCCGACGAAAGTGGGAAAGGAGGGTGTCGGGCAGGTATCGGCCCCACAGTCGGACGGGCAGGGAGTCGATTCGAACCCGGGGGCTGAAGCCCACGGCGAAAAGGTAACCCAGGAGGAATTCCACGTTCATGGGGATGTAGCCCTTGTAGACCCGGGCCTCCCTCTGGGCGGTGATCCTTTCTTCATGGATGGAATTTCCCAGCTCGGATTCCACCAGATCCTCGAACGTGGACAGGATGAGCTCGAGGTTGAGGTGGGCCTCGGCGTTCTCCAGGAGCGGCTCCAGGCCTTTCTTCAATTCGTCTTCCCCGATTCCCCGATTCAGGTACTTCCTCCAGCTCCGGGTCTCCCGGTATTGCCTGCAGACCTCTTCCCGTTCCCACGGGACCTGGAGAATGAGGCTCACGGCCCGGTAGTCCCCCCGAAAATTCTCCCTATCGAGGACCTTCCAGTCCGAGTTCGCCGAAAGACTCTTTTCCAGGAAATCCAGGTCTTCCCGGTCGGCGACGACCTTGATTCCCCCGACGTCGTGAATGGTCATGACGCTTGGGTCCAGGGACATCGTTCCGTCGCTGAAGCTGCGGGCGATGACCTTTTCAGCCTGGATGAACTCTTCCACCATTTCATTCTCGGGAGTAACCAGCCGGTCCAGGGGAATGTCGTAGCGATGGGCGCGCTCCAGGGCCATCTCCTGGGACCGGTGCCGAACCCTTTCGAAGATCCATTGGGCGATCTTGCGGTTGGCTTTTTCGGCAATCCGCCGGGGCCTCTTGATCCGGTAGACCCCCCACAAGGCGTGGTTCGAGTCCGTGTAGAGTGCGCCGTTGATGGGCACTTCCGCATAGTAGTATTCGGGATTTGCCCGGTATTCCCTGCACAGCTCCCGGGTCCGGGGGGTGAAAACTCGAGGGCTTCGACACAGGGCATCCCTCAATTGCCCCTTGATCCGGATGGGTTCCTCGTGCATGCAATCGGCGCAAATCCGTCCCAACAGGGTCCGGGTGACCCTTTGCAGGGTTTGCCCCAGCACAAACCCGTCGCAGATGAGGATCTGGGTGAGCTTCAAAGCGTCATCCGGTTCCATACGGCCGCAGAACCAGCGCTGCGCGATGTGGAAGAGCTCTTCCCGGTGGATGAATGAGCTGAGATACATGGCACCGCCGCAGGTCGATGGGATGGATAAGGTCGGGTTCCTTCCATGTCCGGCGAAAAAAAAGCATACCACACTTTTTCCCAAGGTCCTTCCCTCTTTCGCAGGGTCCCGGAGAGAATCCTTCCAAGCTGCTCTTTCTCCGAGGATTTGAGCCGGTGCGGCACAGGCTCTTCCCGGCCGTGAGCCGAGAAGCCAAACCCAGTGCTTCGCGGGGGGCAGAGCTCTTTGGGACCCCAAAATCCCCTGGAAGTTCGGTAGGAATATGATAAGTTGCGCTGCATTCCCCAAGAGTCTGATCGACTTCGGCAGAGCATTCCCGGCGGATTCCTTCGGGGGAACCGCGGACGAGGGCAATGCGGGACAGGATGGAAGCCCGCCGGGCGACACGGGACCCGGCGGGCACAGGGTTGCAGGCCGGGGGCTTGATTCGCGTTGGAGTCGATGCATGGACCTAAAAGGAATGGCGGAGAAACTGGGATTCGAAGAAAAGGATTTTCTGGAACTGGTTCAGATCTTCGTGGATGCTACCCGCACGGACCTGGACCTCCTCGAACAAGCCGTTGCACAAGGGGACCTGAAGAGGCTCATCGAATGCGCCCACTCCCTCAAGGGAGCGGCGGGGACCCTGGGGATCCGGAGTATTCAAGACATGGCCAAAGTTCTTGTGGACAACGCCCGGAAAAACATCCTCGAAGAAAGTACCGAAGCCGTTGCCGCCATTCGAAAAGATGTGGAACGCCTCGCCGCAACGATCGAAAAGAAAGATAAACTATAAAGTTGTTGGGCAAAGGACCCGATAATATAGGCGAATCCCCGAACTGAGAGATCGACATGGCGGACTGGGGGAGGGGTCCGAGGGGGAAGGGCTTTCAGGGAAGGATTTTGCCGCAACGATGTCCTCGCCCGGCGGGAGGCTTCAAGGCTCAGGGCCCGGAGCCAAAAACCGAACCCCCGTCATGACGGATACATGCGGGTGAACTGGGGAGGCGGAGGTTTCGTAGTCGTTTGAATATGCCGGTTTCCTGTTGCCGAGGTTGGAGCGTATGAAGAAAAGAGTGCTGGTAGTGGACAATCATCCTCTGATCCTGAAATTCATGTCGACCTTGCTCACCAGGAGAGGCTACGACGTCAGGGTGGCCGAGGACGGCCTTTCGGCCCTGGATATTCTGCAGGAGTTTACCCCCCAGGTCGTTTTCATCGATCTGATCATGCCCAACATAGACGGAAAGAAGCTTTGTCAGATCATCCGGCGAATGCCCGGTTTCCGGGACCTCTTCATCGTGATTCTTTCCGCCGTGGCGGCCGAAGAAGAGCTGGACATCGCGAAGCTGGGGGCCAACGCCTGTATTGCCAAGGGCCCCTTGGACGAAATGGCCGCGAACGTGGAACTGGCTCTGGATGAATCCGAGCGGGTGGAGGCGGGCCATCCTCCCAAGAGCCCCGTTCTGGGAAAGATCTTTACCCCCCGGGCCATTACCCGGGAGCTCCTGACGGAAAAGAAGCATTTCGAGCTGATCCTGGAGAGCATGGCCGAGGGAATCCTGGAGATTACGGGGGAAGCCAGGATTGTGTACCTGAACCGGGTGGCAAAGGACCTCATCGCACGGCCGGAAGAGCAGATTCTGGGCTCCAACTTCAAAGAGCTTTTCAACGCAGAAGACCGGGAACGGGTCCAGGGCCTGCTGGATTCCACCAACGGGTCCACCGCCGTCATTTCTTTGGGTGCCCCCGTAAAGATCTTGAACAAGCAGATTTCCATCAACCTCATCCCCATCCAAGAAGAACGACGGGCCATCGTCCTTCTAAACGACGTGAGCGAACGCAAGCGCATGGAAACCCTCCTGCAACAGACCCAGAAGATGGAAGCCGTCGGTGTTTTGGCCGGGGGGATTGCCCACGACTTCAACAACATCTTGATGGCGGTCCTGGGCAACATTTCCCTGGCCAAGCAATTTGCCGAGCCCCGAAGCCCTCTTTTCCTGAAGCTCCAGGAGGCCGAAAGGGCTTCTTTGAGGGCCCAGGACCTGACCCAGCAGCTCCTGACCTTCTCCCGCGGGGGGGCCCCCATCAAGAAAACCCTCTCCATGGCCTCCCTCATTCGAGACTCGGCTACCTTTGCCCTCCGCGGCTCCAACGTTCGGTGCGACATTGCCATCCAGGAGGATTTGTGGCCCGCCGAGGTGGATGAGGGGCAAATGAGCCAGGTGGTCAACAACCTGATCATCAATGCCGACCAGGCCATGCCCGACGGGGGTACCGTGCGTGTGGCGGCCGGCAACCGGATCCTGGAGGAGAAAAACCCCCAGGGAATTCCTCCGGGAAGATATGTTTTCCTCTCCATCAAGGACGAAGGCATTGGAATCCCCGAAGACCTCCTGTCCAAGGTGTTCGATCCCTACTTCACCAC
>JARKQW010000434.1 GCA_029974695.1 Syntrophobacteraceae bacterium
GTACGGGAATATCGCGTGGGACTGGGTTCCCATCCCATCGGAGACAAGGTGATGCGGGGCGACGGGCGAACCCCCGAGGGGGAATTCTTCGTGTGCGTCAAGAATCCGAACAGCAGGTTTTATAAGTCCCTGGGCCTAAACTACCCCACGCCCCGGCACGCCCAGGAAGCCATGAACTGGGGGAAGATTTCCCAGGAGCAGTACCGCAAAATTGTGGATGCCTGCAGTTCCCAGTCGGTTCCTCCTTGGAACACCCCCCTGGGGGGCGCCATCATGATTCACGGGGGAGGAACCTACGCCGACTGGACCGAAGGTTGTGTTGCGGTCCAGAACTCCACCATGGATGAACTGTTCCAAATCGTATCCGTGGGGACGCCGGTGGTGATCATGCCCTAGGTTCTCCCGGGCAGGAAGGTTTCAAGGAGGATTACCCATGGCCGAGATCAAAAGTACCCTCGAATTGATCCTGGAGAAAACCCGTCACATGACCCTTACGGAAGAGGAGAAGAAGGAGCAGGCCCGAGCCGACCTTCTGATCTCCTTGAGAGTGCTCGTCCAAAAGTACCAAAACGGCGTTTTGAGTCTCCGGGACTTTGCGTCCGAATATGACCGGGTTCGCTCCTCTTCCCGGGAAGATGCGGCAGGGTTGCTTCGAGAAGAACTCTTTCGTCAGCTGGATCCCCAAAAGGACAACACCTCCGTCCTGACCCTCCTCGGGGAGATCTGCTCCGTTGCCGTGTCGGGCATCACGGCGGTTCTCGACGAATCCCGGGAAGCCGTGTCCCGGGCCTTGGAGGAACGCACCAAGCACAAGCTCGAGGAACTCCGCAACGATCGCGGCATCTCCGGCAGCGCCGTCCTGCCCAACCTGGAAGCGGACCCTCGATGGAAAGAAGACCGGGAGCGAATCCGGGACGACTACGCCCTCAGGCTCGCCCGGGAATGCGCCCGGCTGACCCCATGAGCCGGACCGGGGGGATGCGGCCGCCCCCCTCGGCCCATCGAGGGGACAATCGTCGAGCGGATTTCGCGCCGGGACCTCCCGGCAGATTCCACGCTAAATGTAGACAAACCAGAACTCTTCCACTCGCGCAAAGTTCCGCCGGACCTCCGTCGACCCGCCGATGAAATCCCCATGGCCTGGCAAGAGCCATTCGACGTCCCAGTTCGAGACCCTCCGGATGCTCTGTTTGAGCTCTTCGCCGTTGCCCCCGGGAAGGTCCGTTCGACCCAGCCCGTCCTTGAAGATCAGGTCCCCGGTAAAGAGCGCCTTCTTTTCCTTCCAGTAAAGACAGATGGAGCCGGGAGAATGCCCGGGGGTATGGAGGACCTCGAGGCGCAGCCCCTTCACGTCGAGGTCCCCTTCCCCGAGGAAAAAGTCCGGAGCAAGGGAAGCCGGATCCACCGAAGCCCCCAGGGCAACCGCCATTTCCCGGCCCAGTTCCCAGTCCCGGGGGTGCATGGCAAATTGCACCCCGGCCTTCTTGAAAATCTTGGCGGATTCCACGTGATCGGGATGCCCGTGGGTGCAGATCACCAGGTCGAGATCTTTCACCTCGAGCCCCAACTGCCGAAGGCCCGTTTTCACGTGGTCGAAGAGTCGCAGGTGCCCTGGGTCGATCAGGATCCGCGCCCCTGCATCCAGGAGGAAGGCATTGCAGTTGTTGGCCTGGTACGAAGTCCAGAGGAAGCCGTGAAGGCCGTTCAGAATTTTCATTTCCCCATCCTCTCCCAATGATCGCCGTTTTGCCGGGCCCGTCCGTCCGGGGATTCGATGCCGGCGCCGGGCGAGCCGGGCCTTACGGGTCCCCTAGCGAACACTCACCTGGTCCATGAGAATTCCCCAGAACTCCATGGGCCGGGACGTGACGGAAACCGCCCGGTAATGCCATCCCAGATGATTGCCGCAAAAGACGCAGAAAGCCGGAGTCCACGCGTAGCCGGGAAACCACGAATCCTGCTCCGTGTCCCGGCCGTGCGGCACCGCCCCGGGACAGGAAAGAAAGGAGTAGAACTCGCAATAGATGCCCTCGGGGTTCACGAAGGAATGCCGTTGAGCTCCGTTCAATTTCAAAAAAAGATCCGAAGAACTGATGAAGCTGAGACACTGGATGCAGTGAAATCCTTTGACCCCGTTTCCCCCGAGACTCTGAATTCCCTTGAAAACAACCCCCATGATCCTCTCTCGACCGTTTCCGAAACATTGCCCTCGTTGGTGGAAACCCGAATCCGGAACCAACCGCCCCCGGTTTTCTTCTCCGCTCCCTCACCCTGCCGTTCTGGAAGCATACAACCCCGGACCGACGGAAGTCAAACCCGGCGGAACGGTCCGTCGAGGCCTCCGCCCGTTACCCACCTCTGCGATCAGGCGGGGATAGATCGCCGCCTTGGGGCGAACCCGGAGGGTTTGCAGCCATTAGCCGGAGGTCGAGGCCCCAAGGCCGATACCCCTGCCCCAACAGGAAGTCCACCCATGGGGTCGCAGGACCGTCCCGTGAACAAGAGGGGGATTGCACCCCACACGCCTGGTTGGGGGCCACCGGCCGGTCGCCCCTACACTCTCTCCACGGCCGGGACACCCCATACGCGGACACGACCCCTGAGGTCAGCCATACGGAGACCTGACCCCGCGATCTTCCCCGAAGGAGATGCTACTCTCTGCCGGGTATTCCCGCCCCCCCATCGCATGGAACAGGAGAACGACCATGGAAAAAATTCTCGTCTGCGTACTCGTTGTTCTGCTCCTCTTCGCCCTGCCGACGGCCCCCCGGTCGGAAACCGTTTTTTTCGAAGAGGAGCTTTCGGTGAGCCCCTCGCCCGCAACCGGTCCGAACCCTGAACCTCCCCGATGCCGCTCAGGTGGTGGATTTCGATGTTTCTCCCCGGGGATTGGAAACGGCAGGGATCCTCAAGGACAAGAACGGCCGGTTCCGGTTGTTCCTGTGGAACCTCGAGGAAGAGGCCGTCGGACGGTGGATGGAGGTGCCCGGGTCCATGGAGCTCCGATCCCTGGCCTGTCACCCCCGGGGGCGAAACGTCTTCGTGTCGGGCGGGGAGGGAAAAGCCTGGGGCATCTGGCGCGTGGACCTTGCCCGGGAAAAGCCCTCGTTTCACCCTGTGCTCAAGTCCCCCCGCGAGATCCGGAGGATCGTTCCGGGCCCCCGTCCTTTCATTACCCGTTACGACCCACAGACCGGAACGCCGGTTCCGGCTTATCGAATCTTCTACGGATCGAAAAACCCCGCAGGCACCTATTCCGTTCGCTCGATCACCGAGGCCCGTCGGACCAAGGAGCGGCAAAGGGTTTTCCCTGGGAGAGTCTTTCATCGAGGGAACCCGGGAAGGAAAAACCGTGTGGAGAAGGAAGGGGGACGGGATGGTGTCCATGGAAGCGGTGAAGCTCGACGGCCCCAACGGCCGTGAATTTCTTTTCACCCTCGAGAGGCGCCCGTCGTCCCTGGACGACGAACGGGGCCTGCGCCCTTTTGTGTACGCCGTGTCCCCCCGGGGTCTCGAGGCCCGATGGCGGGGAACCGCTCTTTCCCGGCCCCTATTGGACGCGGTCTTCCTTTCCCCCGAGGGCGGAATCCTGTGCGCCCTCCACCGGGGCGATTCCTTCCTCAACCTCGATCCCGGTTCCCTAAAAACCCGCACGGCCGTTTACCGCTGGAACGGTTTCGGATTTTCGGGGATCGAGGACCCGGGACTGCAAAAGGCCTGCGAGGAGCGGTTCGAACCCCTCGGCCCGGATCGTTGACGGGGCCCGTCAGTCCAGCCACCTGGGGAGCTGTTTCAGGATCAGCCACTCGATGGCGTCCCGTGCCTCTCGAAAGGTATCGAGGGTTCCTCCGAAGGGGTCCGTCACGTACCAGTCGATCACCTTTCCCGGGAATTTCCACGGAAGGTAGGGCCGGATGGGGTGGTTGGTGAGATTGACCACCAGGTCGATCTTCGAGAAATCGACGGCCGAGGCGGCCTTGGACTCGAGCCCGTCCGTAGAAACGTGGATTTCCCGCAGGACCGCCAGGGTGTAGGGGGTCACGTAGCCCAAGGGGTCCATGCCCGCCGAGGCCGCTTCCACCGAATCTTTCCAGTGGTGCCGGGCCAGGGCTTCGGCCAAAATACTGCGACAGGAATTGCCGTAACAAACGAAGAGCACCTTCTTTTTCATTGGGTTCACGGCTCCTTTCCCCGGGTTGCCGGGGCCGGGAAATTCCAGAAGGCCAAGGCTCCCATGCCGTAAAGAAGAAGGGCCGCCAGCATCACGCCGTTGAATCCCGCGTGAATTGCCAAAACGGCGGCCAGGACCGCGCTGACGACGGAGCTGCAGCCGTTGACTCCCCAGGCCCAGGGGATCCTCTCCGGGGTTTGTTCCCTGAGGAGGGCCAGGCCCAGGGGAAAGGGCATCCCCATGAGAAACGCCAGGGGAGCGAGAACCCCCAGGGAGATCGCCATTTTTGCGAAATCGCTCGACCCCGCAAAATAGCGGAAAACCCCGGGCATGAAAAACAATTCCGCCAGGGCCGCACTCACGATCAGGAAGATCACCACCGCCGGGACTTTTCCCCGGGAACCCGGCCCCAGGCTCTTCTCGATCCGGGTTGCCGCCCTTTCCGAGACCCCGCTTCCCAGGCCTGCAAAAACCAGCATTCCGCTCAGCACCACCGTGGCCGAATACAGCGGATGATGCAGGAAAAGAGTGAACTTCCGAATGAGAGCGATTTCCACGAAGAGAAACGCCAGTCCCAGGCACGAGAAATAGATCCCGGTGCGCATTCGGCCTCGAGGCGCCATTGCGCTGGTCCCTGTGAATAAGACCGGGATCAGAACCAGCAAGAAGGCGGCCGTCGCGGCCTGCACCAGGGTCAGGATCAAGAGGGGATAGGCCCACTCGAGGAGAGGCAGCCCACCCTTCTGGCTCAGCGAAAGGAATTCGGGGAGGCTCTTCCACCGAAAGAAATGGAAGAAATAGGGGCGATCGTCCGTGGCGGGAGCCACGGAAAACTTGTAGCGCTCGATGAAATCATCTCGATCCCTCCCCAGCAGGGCCAGGGTCCCCTCGACCAGGTACGGCTCTTCCAGCAGGTTGAAGCGATCCCCCTTCCCCGAACGAATTCCCGGAACGTAGTCCACGTCGAAGGACCTCTCCTCGCAGAAGGTTTCGATCCTTTGAAGATCCTCCCGAGAAAAGGACCCGTTTTTCACCAGCAGGGTGGCGGTATTCCAGCTGCGAACCAGGGCCAGGCGGTTTTGGGGGTCCCGGATTCCCGACCGTTCCATGGCGGCGATCACGGTGGCAACCAGCTTCAGGGTTTCCCGGGGCGGAATCCGCAACCACCGGGTCAACACAAGAAGGCCCCCCGGCCGCAGGTGTTCCAGGTATTCGCCCATGGCTTCCACCGTAAGGAGGTAGGTTTCGCTCAATCCCCCGGCGCTCGAAGCCCCTGCGCCGGACAGGTCCGGAAGAGCCGCATGAATGAGATCGTAGCGCCGGGGGGATCGAGCGAGGTAGCCGCGAGCGTCCCCGATATGAACGCGAACGAACGGATGGCTGTAGATGCCCCCGGCAAAGGCGCCGTAAGGATCCCGGACGAGGCGGACGAGGTTGGGGTCCAGTTCGACGGCGTCCACGGATTTGGCCCCGTACACCAGGGCCGAAAGGACCTCCCCGCCTCCTCCCGCCCCCAGCACCAGGACCTCGGGGCGATCCAACAGGAAATAGGGCAGAACCGACGGGAGGCAATCGAGATAAGACACCGTTTCCCCATTGCCGTCGAAGCGCGTGACGGGAGTCATGGAATCCCCGTCGATGAAGATGCCCAGCTGGGGGGGAGGTTCCCGGGTGCAGTTGAGGCTCGAGCCCGGGGCGTAGCGAAACGGAATCCGGGGGCTTTCGACCACGGCCAGCCAGCCCAACGGGCTGGTTGCTTCCCGCAGAATCCTTGCATCCGGGACTCGAAGGGATCGGCTGAGTCCCTTGTATTCCGAAATGCGCACCTGCCCGGGTCCCGCCGCCCAGCTCCCCGCAAGGAAGAGCCCCCCCGCCAGGAGCAAGACCCCCACGGATCGAGAGTGGCGTAGCTCCTTTCTCTGGCTCGACGCCGCCAAAACCGCCGACAGGAAACCCAGGGCGCTCACGATCTTCAGGGCCTCGAGGGGCGTCCGATAGAACAGCAGCAATAGGACGCCCCCGGCGCCCAGTCCCGCCCCCGTGAGATCGAATAAATAGATCCGGTGAACCTGCCCCGCGAACCGGGTGAGGGTCAAGCCAATCCCGTTGGCCGCAAAAAAGAAGGGAAAGGAAAGGAGAAGGTAGGTCTCGAAAAGAAACACCCACTGCCCGGAGTCCCAGAGGATCTCGAGCGGGTTCAAGGGGATTGTCCGGGCCAGGGAAAAACAGACCTGCACCGAAACGCTGAAAAGAACTGCATTGGCAACAAAGCTTTGGGCATATCGCCGGGCGATCCTGCGCCGACAGAGGACCAGGAAGGTCCCGCTTGCTCCATATCCCAGCAGTGCCAGGCTGATGATCATGAACGCGAAGTGATTCCACTGGGCAATGCTGAGAAGCCTCATGAGCAGCAGTTCATAGGCCAGGGAGGCGGCCGAGAGGCAAAAGACGGACAGGCCCACCGCCATGGGTCAATGGCCCCCTGTGAGCGGGACGAAGGCCACGGGCAGGACCTGCCTCGAGCGCACCTTGCCGTCGGATAGTTTTTCCACCACCACCAGTTGCTGGGTCATGAAAGAACCTCCCACGGGAATGACCATTTTCCCGCCCGGTTTCAGTTGCTGAACGAGGGGAGGCGGGATGTGGCTTCCGGCGGCGGTGACGATGATCCCGTCAAAGGGAGCCTGATCTTCCCATCCGTAATATCCATCCCCCTGTCGAATCTCGATATTGCCGTAGCCCAGCCTCTTGATGCGGGCCTGGGCCTCCCGGGCAAGCTCGGGAATGATCTCGATGGAGTACACCCGGCCGACCAGTTCCGCCAGGACCGCCGCCTGGTAACCGGACCCGGTACCGATCTCGAGCACCTTCTGCCCCGGCGCCGGTTCCAGGAGGTCCGTCATGAGGGCCACGATGTAGGGCTGGGATATGGTCTGCCCGTACCCGATGGGAAGGGGACGGTTTTCATAGGCGTGGGATTTCAGGTTCAGCGGCACGAACTCATGGCGGGGAACCTTTCCCATGACCCTCATGACTTCGGGGACCAGGGCCGTTTTGCCGATTTTCGAGCGGGTCAGCTTCACATCCTCTTCAATTTCCTTTACCATTCCTTCCCGGAGGGTCTTGAAAAAGGAGAGATTTTCCGCCATGACGGGTCGGGCCCCCCACACGCAGACAAGGAAAAGAAGCACCGCGGCGACGCGGAGGGGGTCCGATCTCCGGATGACGGGAACCACCGGGCCCGGGTGCACGGATTTCGGGGTCGGGTCCGCGAGGGCCCCGGATTCAGCCGAGGAATCACGCGACCCCGACTCGCGGGGGCCGTCCCCGGATGCCGTGCCTGGAATCGCGCGGGGAAAGCCCGGGTATCCGTCGCGGCGGACTCCGGGGCCGGATCGTGCCGGGGCCCCATTCCAGCCGGGCGGAAATGAAAGAAGGATCGAAATCATTCCGGTCTCCTTGTCCTCGAAAAAGGGGGCGTTCCCCGTGCCGGGTTTTCCCGGGACAGACGGAAGGGCCTTCCCCGAGGTGAAAATCGGCTCATGAGACTCTTGTTCAGCTCAGATCTTCACGGAAACATCCCCCTGTACGAAGAACTTCTGCGGTTGGCGGAAGAAGAAGGGGCGGACGCGGTCATCCTGGGCGGGGACCTTCTTCCCCTCAAGGGACCTTTTTACCAGAGAATCCGGGAACAAATCGAGTTTGTTTCCTCCTACCTGGGACCCGCCCTCGAGGACTTCCGAAGCCGCCATCCGCACAAGGGCCTTTACCTGCTCCACGGCAACACCGACTGGTTGCCTGCCGTCCGCCTGCTGGAGCAGTTCGCCCAAACGGGACTCTTTCACTTTCTCCACGGGACGATCCACTCCGTGGGCGGGTCTTACCGGATTGCGGGCTATGCCCATGTTCCTCCAACGCCTTTTATCATGAAGGAATTCGAACGATTGGACCTGCGAACCAGTCCCCTTCCCGTGCAGCAGACAACCCCCTGCTGCAGCAATGGGTCGAGGATCGTGGTGGTGAATTCCGACGAACATTTCCGTTCCCGCCCGTCCATTGAAGAAGAACTCGAAACCCTGGTGAAACCGCCGGAAGGTTCAGGGAGCCTCTATGTTCTCCATTCCCCTCCCCAGGGGACCGGGCTGGACGTCATCACCAGCGGAGAACCTGTGGGGAGTCGCGCCATCCGGAACTTCATCCAACGCCGCCAACCCCGGGTGACCCTCCACGGACATGTGCACGAGGCCCCGGCCGTGAGCGGAGTCTACGCGAGTTTGATCGGGAAGACTCTTTGCATCAACCCGGGTCAAACCCCAACGGTTTTGCACGCCGTCTTCTTCGACCCGGACGACCTGCCCGGTTCCCTCGAGCACACCGTCTACGGACGATACTCCCCGAACCACGCCGATGGAGGCCTGGATGCAGCCTCGAGGGAGCAGGGCGAACCATAAACCGTCCCGCGGACCGAGGCCGGATTTTCGCCGGGACGTTCCGTCGGGAGGAAGACGAAACGACGCTCCGCTTCGGCCGCCTATGGCTTCCCCGGCAACCGTGGGATTCCATTCATGAGCGCCGCACGGCAATCGGCACCTTCGATAGCGGGTTGGGCGGAGTGTGCCGAATTGGTATCCTGCACGTCCGATCGTGGTAAAATACAGAGGTGGAGTGAGCGATTTGCCCGGTATGAATCCCGTTTCGCCATTCTACACCGTTTCGTCATTTCCGCTCAGGCGGGAAATCCGGAAAGAGCATGCATGCTGGTTAAGGGTCCGCCCTCGCGGGCATGACGCCCCGATGCTTTCGGAATCGCCCCACTCGGGTGCAAAGGAAAGAGGAGTGGAGAACCCCATGGGACCGGATGGCGGCAGCCGGGTGGACATTACGGAAATCGAAGTCCGGAGCGCCTTGAGCGTTTCCAGGATCCCGGGCGTGCAGTACACGATCAACCCGTACGTGGGATGCGAACACGGTTGCCGTTACTGCTACGCCTGCTTTATGTCTCGGTATTCCCGGCACCACAAGGATGCACCCTGGGGAAGCTTCGTGGAGGCAAAGGTCAACTTGGTGGATCTCCTGGCCCGGGAGCTCCCGCGCAAGCGGAAGAGGAGCACCGTTTTTCTCTCGAGCGTCTGCGACCCGTATCAGCCGGCCGAAGAACGGTACCGGTTGACCCGCGGATGTCTCGAGCTCCTGGCGGCCCACGGATGGGGCATCGAAATCCTTACCCGGTCTCCCCTGGCAGGAAGGGACGTGGACGTTCTGCGAGGCGCCGCCGTCGTTTCCGTCGGGTTCTCCATCCCCACGGACAACGAACGGGTCCGCCAAGTGTTGGAACCCAACTCCCCCACCATTGCCCAGCGGGTGGAGGCCCTCAAGGAGGTCCGGGAATCGGGGGTCTCGACCTGGGTCTTTGTGGCCCCCATGCTTCCCATGGACCCGTTGCGGTTATACGCGATGATTCATCCCCACGTGGATTCCGTGTTGGTGGACGGGCTCAACTATTCCTTCCGGGTGAAGGAAATCTTTCACCGGAACGGCTGGGGGTATGCGCTTAGCGGGCAGTACGCCCACCGGACCGGCCGAAAGCTCCTGGACCTTTTTGGCGAAAAGGCCCGGCAGGTTTGCGCATGAGGGATGGGCCGGCCGCACGCGGCCGCAAAAACGGGGATCCTTGAGGTAGTTGAGACGGTCCGCCGCTTTGCCGCCGGAGACGAACCATGATCCTTTCGACCCACCAGCCCTATTTTTGCCCGTACCCGGGATTCTTTTTCAAGGCAATGGAGTCCGATATTTTCGTCCTGCTGGATTCCGTTCAGTTTCCCCGCGGCACCACGTGGATTTCTCGAAACCGGTTCAAGAACGACCAGGGAACCCTGTGGCTGACCATCCCGGTCTACAAGAAGGGGTTGGGCCTTCAGAGGATCGACCGAGTGCGCATCTGCTACGACGGGAATTGGACCGGGAAACACCGGGAAAGCATCCGGGTTGCCTACGGCCGATCCCCGTACCTGGAAGAGCACTGGCCGCTCATGGACCGGGTATTCTCCGGAAACTACGAAACGTTGGTGGAATTGAACCTGGAGGTGATCGGCTACGTGGCGCATCTTCTGGGGGTCCGGGCCGAGATTTTGCGGCTCTCGGAACTGGAGATTCACACCCGGGGCACGGCCCTCATCCTCGAGATCTGCCGGACTCTCGGGGCCGACCGGTATCTTACCCAG
>JARKQW010000435.1 GCA_029974695.1 Syntrophobacteraceae bacterium
CTTTTCTAAACGATTTCAATGAGATGATTCTACATCAAACCTGAAAATAATGCACGCATATTTGTTGCTTTTTCGACACCCTGCTAAGCCGTGGACGGGAGGAAGAAATAATTCTTGACTTTTGAGCAAACCGGGGTCAAAAGGGGGTGCGAGGTGCAAGAAGACCTCGGTGTGCTGAACCCCAGTAGAGAAGCAAAATGGAAGATTCGGACAGTAGCATACGGTGTTCTTTTAGAAAACCGGCACCAAGGGATTTCAGGCTCGGGTATGCACCCGGGGTGCGGGGGATTCCCCCTTCGCCCTGATCCATGCCAATACGGTTGCTCAAAGCCCGAGCCTCGGCTCGGGCTTTTTTTTGCCGATGGAAACGAGAGGTGACAGGATGAAGGTCATTTTCATTCGCGGACGCAACCGTCAGGAAACCAGGAAGAAGACCTTGGACTTTTGGTTCGCCCACCGGGATCAGTTCAACTGCACCATGAAGGACTTCCTCAGGAAGTGCTCGACGGATCCCACGGGCCGGATCGTCATGTACAGGGAGTGAGAAGCCATGGAAGCTCAAATACCCGGCTGGCTGCGGCCGGCATCCCCAGGCTGAAAGGCAACCCCTTTCAGCCTTTTTTGTTGCTTCCTTCCGGCATACCCAACCTTTATGAATCTCTTTGCGAAGTGCCCATTGCCCTCCCACTTTTCGAATTGACCCCGGAGCAAACTTTTGGTAGAGGGGACAGACAGTTGACAAAGATGGTTTTTCCAAACCCGATCGGCGCAGGAGATCATGTAAGGGGGTGGTTGTATGTCAGGAGTAACCGAGCTTCTTTGTGTGGGTCTGAAACGCAGCGTCGCCAGCATGCTTCCTTGGGACATCCCGTGGTATGACCCGAGTCACACCGTCTTCTTCCTGGCTCTTTACGGCGCCCTGGGAGTGATCGGCCTGGGCATGGCGACCGCGGCCGTCATGACCTACCTGAAGTTGACCAAAGGCGACCAGGAAGGCCACCACTAGGAACGAGGGCCCCTCGATCGTTTTCTTCGGGAATCCCGAATCGAGTGTCGGCGCCTGCGGCCTTATGCCGGGAAATCCGCGAGGTCCAAGGCCGGGAGCCGCCGCGACCTGCGCAACTCCCCGACGCCCGAACCGGGGTGCCGTTACGGTGCCGGGGACCCTCGGAGGGAACCCCGCACCTTTCAGCCTCCATTCCCACCTCCGGATTGCCGAATTTTCGTTTCCAGACCACGGCAGACCAGGGAAACCCGGGCCGCGAAAAGGCGAGGGCCTTGCGCTCTCTCCTGCGAACCCCTCTTGTGGAGGACCGGGCCCTGCGGAGGAGAAACCCTTCGGCTCCCCCGGGCCTCCCCCCGACGGGAAGCCCTGTTGCTTCGTGTTTTCGCATTTCCCCCTCCGTGCAGGGGGGCAGTCGTCCGGAAACCATTGCCGGGCATCTTGCCGCCCGGACCTTCAATCATTGCGAGGGAACCGGTGGACCCTAAAGTCTTTCGGGAATACGACATTCGGGGAATTGTCGGAAAGGAAATTCACGACCCCGATGTGGTTCGTCTGGGGAAGGCCTTCGGGACCCTCATGATGGAAAAAGGTCGAGAGCGAATTGTGGTGGGACGGGACTGTCGGTTGAGTTCCGAGCGTTACCGGGACCTCCTGGTGGAGGGATTGGTTTCTGCGGGTATGGACGTGGCGGATGTGGGGATCTGCCCCACGCCGCTCTTTTATTTTGCCATCCGGCACCTGGACCGCGCGGGCGGGATCATGCTCACGGCCAGCCACAACCCCCCGGAATATAACGGATTCAAGATCTGCGACGGATACGATACCGTTTTCGGCTCCGAGATCCAAAGACTGCGGCAAAAGATGGAGGAGGGCGGGTTCGTCTCCGGGAACGGCCGGGTGGGATTTAATGAGATTTTCGAACCCTACCGGGAGTTTGTGTTGGGGAATGTCCGCCTCGGCAGAAGGCTTCGAGTGGGGGTGGACGCCGGCAACGGTACGGGAGGTCCCGTGGCGCTCCCCGTTCTTCGCGGACTGGGCTGCGAGGTGATGCCCCTCTATTGCGACATGGACGGCTCCTTCCCCAATCACCACCCGGACCCGTCGGTGCTCGATCATCTCAACGATCTCATCGCTTTGGTGCGACGGGAACGCCTGGACGTAGGCGTTGCCTACGACGGGGACTGTGATCGCCTGGGGATCGTGGATCACCGGGGAGAAGTGGTGTACGGAGATCGGTTGATGATCCTGTTTGCCCGGGATATCCTGTCAAAGAGGCCCGGCTCGACCATCGTTGCCGAGGTGAAGTGCTCCCAGACCCTCTTCGACGACGTCCAAAGGAGGGGAGGGAAGGCCGTGATGTGGAAGGCGGGCCACTCCCTGATCAAAGCCAAGATGCGGGAACTGGGCGCGGTGCTGGCGGGGGAAGTGAGCGGCCACCTGTGTTTCAATGATCGGTACTTCGGCTTTGACGACGGCATCTACGCTTCCTGTCGTCTCCTGGAGGTCCTGGCCCGGACGGGGCAAACCATTCCGCAACTGCTCGAAGATGTCCCCCGGACCTTCGTCACCCCCGAAATTCGAGTGGGCTGTCCCGACGAGATCAAATTTCAACTGGTGGAGAAGGTCCGAGATCACCTGCGCCGGGCCGGGCATTCGATCATCCATGTGGACGGGGTGCGCATCTGCCTTGCCGACGGGTGGGGCTTGCTTCGGGCGTCCAACACTCAGCCCGCCCTGGTGCTCCGCTTCGAGGCTCGGACGCGGCAAAGGCTCGATG
>JARKQW010000453.1 GCA_029974695.1 Syntrophobacteraceae bacterium
TTTCCCCGTACGGACTCACCAACTCATCAGGCAGGTCTTCTGACTTACGGATCGCCCTACTCTCCGCGCCTTCCCGTCTTGCTCGCGCAAAACAGTGGCCCTATCGGATTTCGTCCCCGTTTACAGCGGCGGGACCGCTCCCGGATTTCACGGGATTCCCTATTAAACCTTGCGGTACCTGAGGAGCAACATTCTGGATGTTCCCGGCACCTCTATAACAATCGAAGACATTTGTCAATAACTTAAGATCGGGCGATTTGCCTGACATCAATCCCGTTTCGTCGTTCCCGCCCAAGCCGGGAACCCCTGAAGACCGTGCATGCCCTGTGGGGACGTCCGCCTTGGCGGGCATGACGCCCTGAGGCTCTCGAAATCGCTCAAATCAGGTCTGCTTCTCCAGGCGTTTCTCCTCCCGGGTCCAAGGACCAACCCGCCTCGGTGTTGCCCCGAGACGAGATCGAGGCGGTCCCGAGACGCCTTCCGTCATCCCGTGGATCTCGCGGTCAAGCTGCTGTGCCGTTGCGGTCGAAGGATGACCCCCACGCGGGGGAGCCATTCTCAAAGAGGCAAGGGAAGGGCCACGTACCCGCGCCATATCCAGGGCAAAAGACCCACCACCCCCAGGATCACGCAGAAGATCGCTTTGCCTTTTCCTCGAATGCGGCCCTTGGAGCCCCACACGATCCTGGAGGCTCGAAAGCCGAAGAGGATGGCAACCAAAGATCCCAGGCCCAACAGCCAGCCAAATCCAAAGATGATCCCCCACTTGGCCAGCGTATTCACTTCCGCTTGCAGCTCGTCTTCCGTCATACTGGAAATGTCGCTCACGAGTGTCGGCTCCCGTCTCTGCCCGCTAATCCAAATTTCCATCGAGACCTTCCTGCAGATCCATTCCCCTATACCAGAAAACGGCCGTCCGGGAAACGAGAAACCCCCCACCCTCCCGGCCGGCGTTCCGGCAATCTTGCCGGGAAGCACGAACCGTGGGCTTTTCCGATCCTCCCGGTCGGATTCCAAGCCACTGCCTTGTGCGACGATTCGATATTGACAATTAAATGAGGAGATTTAGGTTGTTGTCGTGTTGTTGAGAGTCACTCCTGAAAGGATAGCGGTTAGGAGGCTGCCATGAACACCATGAAGAAGATAGGGACGGGAATGCTGATGGTCTTGATCCTGGGCGGGATGCTGAGCTCTTCTTTTGCTCTCGACAAGGGAGGGGGCTGGGAAGATCAGGCAAAGAGTTATGAACGGGATCGTGGCTTTATTGTAGGGGATTGACGTTTGAACCTGTTTGAGACCCCGAGGTCCGGGTATCCCTTCCGGGTCTTGGTGTGTGGGATAAAGGAGTGGAACATGAACGCGATTCGAACGATTGCCGCAGCTTTGGTGATGGCCCTTGTACTGGGCAGCGCCGGGACCGGTCTTGCCGCCCTGGATCGAGGCGCTACGGTGTATACTCCCGGAGCCTTTGATTCCAACATTGCGCAACCCAACGACGACTAACCGAGGACCCTCTCCGGCATTTGCACCTGTAACGGGCCTGCACGGGTCGTACCCTGCAGATAGGGGACTGAAAAAGAAAGGCACGAGAAGGAAACTTCTTGGTGCCTTTTTTTCTTACAGCTCCGGCCCTACCACCGTTCCTTTGGACCTCAACCCCGCCGCGGGGGGAGTGCCTGTCTGCACAAAGTGCTTGATCGACTAGGGTTTTTGTGGTTTAGGAATCATTCTGTACTAACCCGATTCCCTTTTCCCGGGGAGCACCGGATGACCCCGTCGGTGTCGGACATCCCTATCTGCCAATGGAGGTATGGCCCATGAGTCCCAGATGGAACATGAGGGTTGTTGCGCTTTTGATTTGCCTGGTTGTCTTTCTGCCGTGTTTTTCTGTCCACGGGTCCCAGGACGAGCAGTTTCCTCCCGGGGCTCAGCTGGCGGCCTTCAACCTTCCGGGACCCGATTCCGCCCAAGTCCAGGCGTACCTGGGCCTGAAGACCAGGGACCCCTTTACGATCTCCAAGATTGGGGCGAAGCTTGTCTACATCGAATTTCTGGGGGCCATGTGTCCTCAGTGCCACGTGAATGCCCCCGTGGTCAACAAGCTCTACCGGGTGATCCAGGACGACCCGGCTCTGGCCAGGGACGTGAAAATCATCGGAATTGCCGTCGGCAACAATCGGGCCCAAATCGAGGCCTACAAGAAGAATTTCAAGGTAGCCTTTCCCATATTCCCCGACGAGGACCTTTCCATTTCCGCAGCCGTGGGGGGAGCAGACACGCCGACCATGATCCTGGTCACCAACAGCGGCAAGATCCTCTCGAGTCATCGCGGGGTCATCACGGACTTCGACGGCTATTTGAAGCAGTTGAGGGAATTCCACAAGAAACAGTAGACCACCATGGCCGAGAACGAGAATAAAGGGAACCGACTGAAGGAAAGCACCATCTTCCGAGGGCTTCCCCAGGAGAAACTGGACGAGGTCGCCAGGGCGGTTCAGAACGTGGTCGTGCCGGGCAACTCCCTCATTTTTCGTGAAGGAGATCCCGGGGACAGCTTTTACATCATCAGTTCGGGAAGGGTGAGGGTCTTTCGAAGGCTGGGCGGGGACATGGAAACGGAGCTCTCGGTCCTGGGACCGGGAGACAGCTTCGGCGAGATGGCCTTGCTCACCGGGGAGCCCCGGTCCGCAGACATCGAGACCCTGGAAGAAACCCACCTGATGGTCCTCACCAAGGACCAGTTCGATCACATCTTGAGGGACTGCCCCGATATTTCCCGGACTTTTGTGAAGGAAATGAGGCGGTGGCTCCTTCGAGACCAGGAGCTCCTGGAAGTGGAGGCCCGGGAAGCCTACAAGGCCACCCGGCTTTCCTGGGTCGATTTCCTGGTGGTGTTCGCGGTGAGCATTGTCCTGGCCTTGATTTTCAACTCCTCCAATCCCAACGGGATTCCCTTGTTTCCGAAGTTTCCCGACCGGGCCTCTTTCCCTTCCGTCAGCCCTGTGGAGGCCATGGAAGCCGTTCAGCGGGGCGATGCCCTACTGGTGGATGCCATGCCTTCCAACTTTTTTGCCAAACGCCACATCCAAGGGGCCGTCAATATGCCCCTGGCCCTGTTCGACATCGTCTACATGATGAGCTTCGCCGAAGAGGACAAGGAGAAGAAGATCATCGTGTACGGGGGAACCGTGAGCAAGCTCTATGACCTCGAAGTCGCCAACAAGCTCCTGCTTCGGGGATATTCCAACGTCCGAATTCTCGAGGGCGGATTGTCGGCCTGGGAACAAAACGGCTATCCGGTGGTGGAGAAGGCGAAGAAATGATGGGAGCTTTCATCAAGCGTATCGTTACCAGTGAGTACCTGGCTTTCGTCCTCAGGATCTACGTGGGCTATTTCTTCATCTACGCCAGCATGAGCAAGATTCCTTATCCCGCCCAGTTCGCGGAAGCAACGGCCAACTACCGGATTATTCCGTACTGGCTTCTCAATTCCGGGGCGGTGTTTTTGCCCTGGATTGAGTTCGTGGCGGGCTTGTTTCTAATCATCGGGTTCATGTCCCGGGCTTCCGTGGTCCTGATCGGTTGCATGCTGGTCATGTTCAATGTCATGGTTCTGATCAACATGTATTGGGGGGCTCCCATCAGCTGCGGCTGTTACGATACCGTGGGGGAACCCATCGGATGGAAGAAGATCCTCGAAAACGCCGTCATGCTGGTCTTTGCCGTCCAGATCTTTTTTTACGATCGGCTGTTCATTTTCCGCCGGGGAGGATTCTCACGGGCTGCCAGAAAACGGGTGCCTTCTCCTGCCGGCGCACGATAGGTTGTCTCATGCTAAACATTTCAAGATCCCACAGTGTTCTATGGCTCCTTCCTCTCTTCCTGGTCCTGGTTTTGGTCCTCTCCTGCGGATCCGACAACCAGATGGTGGGTACCTACAGGGCTGAAACCAAAGAATCCGCAAAACAGGCGGAGGTCCTCGTGGAGCTGAAGGCGAACGGGGAGGGTACCTGGAAGATGGGCGAAGAGGAAGTCCCCTTTTCCTGGTACCTCAAACGGGGAGAGCTTCGAGTGAACACCAAGGGTGGGGGCGTGATCGTGGGCACCATCGACAAGGACGTCATCCACATGACCCTGCCGGGAACGGGGGGCTTGTCCTTCAAGAAGGTGCAATAGCCGGGCTTTCATTCCCGAGTCTCCCCGTTCCGTACTCGATGGTGGTTTCGGGGTTCCCTCCAAAGCCCTGCCGGAGGAGCCGTTCGTCCTGCGCCGGGATGTTGCCGCCCCTGCCGCGGCCCTTCCCCGAAGGCGTGGGCAGCGGACGGCGGACCCGCGCCCCTCCTTCCGTAAGAGAACGATCCAACGCGTTCCAAGGCGCCGATGCTTCCAAAGGAGTGATCCGGTGCGGCTGAGACTGGGCCACAGAATCCTCGTCATGTACGTCCTTTTCGGGGCGTGTTTCTCCCTGTTCACAGGCACCCTGGTCTTCTCTCGGCTCAAAGAAGGACGATTCACCAAGGTCGGTTCCCAGTTCCAGCACCAGCTCAACCACATCGATCTCGCCCTGACGCTTTACTTCGACGAGGCCGAGGCGGACCTGGGCGGGCTGGCGGGGGACGAGTTCGTAAGGTCCTTGACGGGAGAGGATTCCTCCCCCGGTGCCCGGACGGATCCCCGGGTCTTTCCCTACCGCGAGCCGGACGTCAAACGGAGGGTCCTGCACCTGTTCCGCTCGTTCAAGGACGCCCACAAGCACGTCACGTCCCTCTACCTGGCCTGGGAAGGGGGAGGGTACCTGGAATATCCTTCCCGGGAGCGGCCGCCGGGATTCGATCCCCGGGAGGTCTCCTGGTACGGGTCGGCCAAGGCCGCCGCCGGGAAGGTGGTGCGCACGGATCCTTACATTTCCCATGCCTCTTCGGCCATCCTCATCTCCATGACCGCCGCCCTCGTGGACGAAAACGGCCGGTTCCTCGGCGTCGTGGGGATGGACGTGAATTTTGCCGACCTCAAGGGCTACCTCAAGGGGGTCAGGGCGGGCCAGACGGGACAATTGGTCCTGGTCGACCAACACGGCATTCTCCTGGCCGATCCGGACCTGGCCGCCTTTTCCCGGCCCATTTCTTCCGTCTACGCGGGGGACCTCGCCCCCCTGTTCGAAAGACAGGCCGGGTTCGTGTCCGTCTCCCGGGCCCTGCAAAGGGACTACCTCTTCTTCACGACCTCGAAAAAGATGGGGTGGAAGTTGGGGCTCCTGGTCCCTCAGAACGAGATCGACCGGGAAATCGAAAGCTTCGTTTACGGCATCGTGGCCGCGGTCCTTCTCTCCATTGCCGTCTTGACCGTGCTGAGCCTCCTGGGGCTGCGGCATTTCGTCCTTCTCCCCATCCGAAACCTGCACCGGGGCACCGAGCTCATCGCCCGCACGGGAGACCTGGGGCACCGGTTCGAGGTTCGTTCCCCGGACGAAATCGGGGACCTGGCCGCGTCCTTCAACGCCATGATCGAGACGTTGAGGGAAGCCAAGGAGGCCCTCAAGGAATCCCAGGGGGAATTGAAAAGGCACCGGGACCACCTCGAGGAACTGGTGGAGGCCCGCACCGTGGACCTCAAGAAGCTCTCGGAAGCGTTGAAGCAGAGCCCCGCCTCGGTGATCATCACGGACCAGCAGGGAAACATCGAATACGTAAACGCCCGGTTTTGTGAAGTGACCGGCTATTCCCTCGAGGAAACCCTGGGAAAGAACCCCCGGATCTTGAAGTCCGGCAAGCACCCGCCGTCCCTGTACCGGGACCTTTGGGAAACCATCCTGGCGGGCAAGACCTGGAGAGGGGAGCTGATCAACCGGAAGAAGAACGGGGAGGAATTCTGGGAAAGCGCCTCCATTTCGCCCATCATGGACGACCGGGGCCGGATCACTCACTTCGTGGCCGTGAAGGAGGACATTACCGAGCAGAAGGCGGTGGAAGCGAGACTGCAACTCACCCAGATGGCCGTGGATCATATTTTCGAGCAAACCCTGCTGGTAGACCGGGACGGGCGGCTTTGCATGGTCAACGAAGCGGCCTCCCGGGTCCTCGGGTACACTCGAGAAGAACTGCTGGACATGTCCGTGTGGGACCTCTTCGAAGGTTTTCCCCCGGGAAGCTGGCCGGAGAAATGGCAGGAGGTGAAGGCGGCCGGATCCCCGGTATTCGAGTCTTACCATCGCACCCGGGACGGTCACACTTCCCCTGCCGTGGTCACCGCCAGTTTCTTCCGCTACGTGGGACAGGAATACGTCCACGCCGTTTCCCGGGACGTGACCGAACGC
>JARKQW010000454.1 GCA_029974695.1 Syntrophobacteraceae bacterium
CGCCGACCCGGCCTTGTCGAAACGGCCGCGGGGAGCTCCCACGTTGTCGAAGGCCGAGTTGAAGTCCCGGTAGAGGGTCTTGTAGTCCGCAATTCGATGCCACTTCTTCACGTAGCCTTCGGGCAGGGAGTCCATCCAATCGATGCCCTGCCACTGGGTGGGGTTGGGAAAGGCGTAATAGGGGTACTCCCGGGGGACGTTTCGGATCAGGATGACCTGGGGATCGATCCATTCGAGATAAGCCAGATAAAGGCGGTGCATGCCGTCGTTGATGATGTTGACCGTCTTCCCGTTGGCCTCCACCCACTGTTCGACCACGGGGGGCAGAAGGTCCACGGGTTCGGTCCCTCCCTCGATCCACACCTTCAGGTAGCCGTCCAGGCGGAAGAGATCGTACTGGAGGCGGGCAAGCTCCCATTTGAGCTGCCGGACCTTCATGAGTCCCTGGACCAATATGTAGCGCTGGGCCGGGTGGAGTCGATCCACCCCCAGGGTTTCCAACCGGATATCCGCTTTCTCGTAGACCTTCACGTCTCGCCTTCGAAGCATCGTTACCTGCCGCAGATTGCGCACCAGGTCTTCCTCGGGTCGGTGTTCCACGCGCTCAATTCGAAAGTTCATGGTTTCCTCGCAGTCTGGGAGGGGGCTTTGGGAACGGCCCTGAAAGAAAAGGAGACTTCGGGATTTTTCACCCACGGCCCCGTCAGATGGATATGATTTTCTTTCGGATGGCCATCTTGGTCAGGTCGTTGACGCTCTGGACCTTGAGCTTCTGCAGGATGTGGTATTTGTGGGATTCCACCGTTTTGGGACTCAGGTTCAGGCGCCGGGCAATGTCCTTAATGGAGGCCCCTTCCGCAAGGAGCTGGAACACCTCCCGTTCCCGCAGGCTCAGCCCTTCGAAGGGGTCCTTGGCCATGGCCTGCCCCGGCCCTGCGTTCGTCAGGTGGTCCAGCATGATCTGCTGCACCATCTCGCTGAAATACTTCCTTCCCGCCTTGGCCTCCTTCAACGCCGCAAGGAGCTGGGACATGGGGTCCTCTTTGAGGATGTAGGCCGAAATCCCCGCCCGGAACAGGTCGATGACGTATTCCTTGCTCGAGTACATGGAAAAGATGATGACGGCAACGTCGGGATTGATCTTCTTGATCTGCAGGGTCGAGTCGATCCCGTTGAGATCGGGCATGGAGATGTCCATGATCACGATATCGGGCTCGAGGGTCCTCACCTTCCGGACCGCGTCCCGACCGTTCACGGCCTCTCCGACCACTTCGAAATCCTCGTGATCTCGAAGGGCGCTCTTGATCCCTTCGATGACCACGCGGTGATCATCGGTGATGAGTATTTTCGCCTTTGCCATGTGGATATCCCTTGCCCCGGTGAGCATCCGGGTCGTCGACTTCCGATGAATCGCCCGGAAACCGATTCGACCCACAAAAAGGGTCCGTCTCAGCGATTGGGAGCCACGGGATTTATACACCAAACACCGCGGGCGCTCAAGCGCTCCCCATCCCATAAGGATTCTCCCCCGGCACTCGATCTTTCCAAGTTCGGACTTGAATCCAATGGCAAGCATCCCTATAATACCCTCAATTGTTGCGCGGATCCACCGGGTATGCACGTGAGAATCATCAATCAATCCAACGGGGGTGCGAGATGGCAGAAAAGAGGGAAGTCTGTACCTGTACCAAGTGCGGGAATGAAGCGGAAATGATCGTT
>JARKQW010000459.1 GCA_029974695.1 Syntrophobacteraceae bacterium
CACCACGTCCAGGCCCACCCCTCGTCCGGACAGCTCGGTAATCCCGTCCGTGGTGGTAAACCCGGGCAGAAACAGAAACTCCATGAGCTCCGCGTCGCTCAGGGATCGGACCACCTCCGGGGGAACCATGCCCTTGGCGGCCACGACGGACCGGATTCGCTCGGGGTCGATCCCCCGGCCGTCATCGTTCACCACGACCACCAACATTCCCGCCCGATGGGCGGCTTTCAGTTCGATGGTGCCCTCCTCGGGCTTCCCCGCCGCCCGCCGCTCGGCGGGTTGTTCGATTCCATGGTCGCAAGCGTTGCGCAGGATGTGGGTCAGGGGGGCCTCCAACCTCATGAGGACGTCACGGTCCACCTTGGTGCGTTCCCCGGATGTCCGGAGCCGGATCTTCTTGCCCAGGCTTCGCGCCAAATCCCGGACCATTCGCGGAAACCCGTGGATACCGTCTCGAAACGGGCGCATTCTCATGGCGAGGGCTTCATGGTAGAGTCGGCCCGAGAGGTTCTCCCAACGGAGCAGATAGGTATCGAAAAACTCGATCTGCCTCGATAGGTTGTCCCGGCATTCGCCCGCCATCTTGATGATTTCCGCCAGCACCTGGCGGTCCCGGGCTTCGGAATCGCCCTCGAGAGAAGAGGGTCTTCTCCGTTCGGCGGTCTTTGTCAACCGAATCAGCAAGGACTTGAGTTGCTGGAGCTCCTGCATGCGGGACCGCAGGACCTGGGACTCGATCAGGCACTCCCCCGTAAGGCCGATCATTCTGCTGAGACTCTCGGCGCTGACGGGAACGGCGTCCTCGGGTCCTCCATGGGCGGGAACCGACCCACCGGCTGCCGGGGGGCCCGTTTGGGCCTCGATGCGGGCAGGTTCGGGTTCCGGGGAGGGGGCGGAGACGGTGGCGGGCGTGGGGTCGGGGGCTGTGAAATGTAACGGCCCCGGGGAATTCTCTTCCCCGGGTGGCAGATCGGAATCGGGAGGAGTGCCGGAGAGGAGAGCGCGAATCCCTTCTTCCATCTCAAGGACCGCAGGTTCATTTTCCCGGATCCAGGAAAGGATCTCCGGGGGCTGCACCCGGCTCAACCGTTTGAAGACATCCACGCCCTTGAACAGGAGATCTCCCATTTCGGGATTGAGAATCCTCTGCCGTGCCTGAAATGCAAGAAAGAGGTCCTCCATGGCGTGGGCCAGTCGGACGGCCATGTCCAGGCCCAGGATTCGTGCCGCTCCCTTGATGGAGTGAGCGGCGCGCATGAGGGATTCGAGGACTCCCGTGTCCGAGGGGTTCCCTTCGAGGTCCACCAGCCCTTTTTCGAGGGTGCCCGCATGCATTTCCGTTTCCATGCGAAACAGCTCGAGCATGCCCTCGTCGGCCAGTATGCCTAGGTCGCCGCCCGCCATCGGGTACTCCTGTTCAGGGCGTTGAAGAGCAGGCGCTCGTCCAGAAGGGCCACCCGCTTCCCGGCCAGATCCCGGATGCCGCAGGAATAGCTTTCATGGGACCGAGCGACGGTCTCGGGCACGGGTTCCAGCTCCGAGAGGGGGAATCGGTAGGTCCGATCCACTTCATCCAGTTCCAAAACCCAGCGGGAGTCTCCGTCCCGCACGACGGCCATGCGCCTTGTTTCCAACGGCTCCTGCCGGGTTTGGGGTCTCGATGCTTCCTCGAGCCCCAAGA
>JARKQW010000472.1 GCA_029974695.1 Syntrophobacteraceae bacterium
ACGAAAAGATGATGGAGGAGATCTTTTCCGAGTGCCGACGCGTACTCAAGGATGACGGGCTCCTGACCCTCATGTTCACTCACAAACAGCAGGAGGCATGGGAGACGCTTACACGTTCTCTCATCGAGGCCGGATGGGCCATCACGGCTTCGTTTCCGGTCGAGTCCGAAGCTTCTGCATCACTCCACCAGAGAGACATGGCAGCAGCCGCAAGCTCGATCTTCATCACGTGCCGCAAGAGAGAAAGGGCGCACAACGACCCGGCCATGTGGACCGGGCTTGGCGGCAGGGGCGTGCAGCGCCGGATCACCGACGCCGTGCAAAATGCCCTTGAGGAGTTTGTGCCTCTCAACCTCAATCCCGTGGATGAAATGGTCGCGTGCTACGGCAGGGCCCTTCATGTGTTGTCCCAAAACTGGCCGGTCATGGACGGGGATGAGCCGGTCGGCCCCATGCGGGCCATGCTCGAGGCGAGCCGGGTGGTGGCCGAAAACCAGGTGAGGCGCATCACGGGGGGACGCGTCAAGGTGGGCGATCTGGACACGGAAACGGGAATGGCCCTGACCCTTTTCGGCATCTACGGCTTGAATGCTTTCCCTTACGACGAGGCATTGAGCCTCTCCCGCTCCCTCAACATCGCCCTGACCAACAAGCCCGCCGGCTACCGGGTGGAGGGTCGGATGATCGGGATCAACCAGGAGGCCTGCGGAGGTACGGCAAGAAGCCGGGGAGCCGGGGAACAGGAGGTGGGATACCACGCTCCCCTGGTTCGGTCGGGTTCCAAGCTCCGACTGGCCAGGCCCGAAGAACGCGATGAACGAAGAATGGAACAGCCGCAGACGGACTGGGACGTGCTCCATGGCCTCATCCGGGCGTACAGAAGGGGGGATGCTCCCGTGGCGCAAGGTCACCTCAACCGGCACGCCGGGGAGAATCCCGCCAAGGTCCTGGACCTCCTCGACGTTTGGGCTGCGGAAGTCTCCGAAGAGAGACTCAGGAAAGAGGCCGAGGCTATGCGCTTCGATCTCAATCTCAGGGCCGGGAATCTCTAATGCGTGCCGGCGGAGCGGAATCCGCAACCTTTAAGGACTTCCCCTGGCGCATTTCCTATCGGACTTCCACTCTGAAGCCCGATGGAACCTCCGTGGACATCCTCCACGACTTCTACATCCCTGCGTTGCAGCGTGCGGTGAGCTACGACAGGGTGGCCGGGTTCTTCCGATCCACTTCGCTTGCCGCGGCAGCCCAGGGGTTTTCGGCCTTCGTGGGCAGGGAAGGCAAGGCGCGGTTTGTCGTTGGGGCCGATCTCGATCCCGAGGATGTCCTGGCTATCCTGGAAGGAGGCCGGGAGCGGTTCGAGGCCGCCTTGAACAGAGAGTTGGGCGAGCCGTCCAAGTGGCCGGAAAAGGTCGTCAATGGAGTCCAGCTGCTCGGCTGGATGGTGGCTCACGGGCACCTGGAGATCAAGGTCGCCTTTCGTGTTCACCGGGAGAGCGGGCAACCCATCCGGTTCGAGTCCGTCGAGGACGGGTATGTCCACATGAAGTGGGCGGTCTTTTCGGACGAACGGGGAAACAGGATCTACATTTCCGGATCCCTCAACGAATCCAAATCAGCCCTGGTGCTCAATGCGGAAAACATTGACGTTCACTGCGACTGGCGGGGTGAGACGGACCGGCTCAGAGCCATTGAAGCGGTCCAGGAGTTCGATCTGCTTTGGGAGGACGGGAATCCCGCCTTCAAAGTCCTGAGCCTTCCCGAAGCCGTAAGGCAGCGCCTCGTGGAAATCTCCCAAGCCGTGAAACGGCCTTTGGAGATAGACGGAACCAGCGTGGCACCGGTGGAGGTGTCCCCTCCCTCTGCCATGGAACTTCTCAAGTTCGCCCTGCTGAGGGACGGGCCCAGGCTTCCCGGGGGCAAGTTCGTGGGCATGGAGACCACGCCCATCGTTCCATGGCCCCACCAGTCCGTTGTTGCAAGAAGGCTCATCGCCTCCTGGCCTGCGAGTTTCCTGCTGTGCGACGAGGTGGGTCTCGGGAAGACCATCGAAGCGGGTCTCGCCATCCGGTCCCTTGTCCTCTCGGGGCTCGCCAGGCGGGTTCTCATTGCGGCGCCGGCCAGCCTCACCCGGCAGTGGCAAAGAGAAATGGCGGCCAAGTTCCATCTCCCGTTCCGGAGGGCCCTCGGGGGAAGGCCGGTCCGCCACGAAGTCCTCCTCCCCTATGAGCGGGAGCTGCCTTCCGAGTCCCTCTTCGCCCCGGATCTCACCATTGTTTCCACGGGCCTGCTCACAAGGGACGATCGGCAATCGGACCTCAAGGGGGCTGCGCCCTTCGACATTGCGCTCCTGGACGAAGCCCATTGCGCACGAAGGAAGAACCCCAATGAGGGAACCAGGGCGAACCCCCGATACGGAAACATCTATCGCATCATT
>JARKQW010000474.1 GCA_029974695.1 Syntrophobacteraceae bacterium
ATCGTCACGGACGAAACCACCTGCATGGTGGACATGGCCAAGTTTTTCCTGGGGTTCACCCAGAGGGAATCCTGCGGCAAGTGCGTGCCCTGCAGGCTCGGTACCAAGAACATGCTCGAAACCCTGACGGCCATTTCCGAAGGCAGGGCCACCATGGAGGATCTCGACCAGCTCCAGGAACTGGCCCAGGACGTCAAAGCGGGTTCTCTGTGCGGGCTGGGACAGACGGCACCCAATCCCGTGCTTTCCACCATCCGGTACTTCCGGGACGAGTACGAAGCCCACATCCTCAACAAGGAGTGCCCGGCCCGGGTATGTCGGGACCTCATCCGGTTCAAGGTGAACGAGGAAAAGTGCACCAAGTGCGGGAGCTGCTACAAGGCATGCCCCGTGGACGCGATTTCCTGGGCCAAGAAGCAGCCCGCCGTCATCGATACTTCCAAGTGCATGAAATGCCGGTCGTGCATCCTGGCTTGCCGGTTCCACGCCATCGATTGACATAGGGAAAAACGGCCAAGGCGATACTGATTTCCGAATCTCAAACAAGCGAGAGAGAGTCTATGGATAAGGACACGATCACCCTTACAGTCAATGGGAAAGATTTTAAGGGGAAGAAAGTCCAGGGGAAGAAGGGGCAGACCGTCCTCGAGGTCCTTCGGGCCAACGACGTCTACGTACCCACCCTGTGTTTTCACCCCAAGATGCCCCCGTACGGAGGATGCCGCTTGTGCATTGTGGAGATCGACAATATGCGCGGATTGCCTCCTACCTGCACCACTCCTGCCGTCGACGGTATGGTGGTGAACACCCACACCCCCAAAGTGGTCCGGGTGCGAAAGACGGTCCTCGAGCTCCTCGTTGCCTACGGGGACCACAACTGCCTGCTGTGCGAGCAGACGGGCAACTGCGAGCTCCAGAACCTCGTCTATGAGCACGGCATCGACCATATCCGCTATAAGACCGACTTCGTCCCGAAACCCCGGGACGATTCCAACCCCATGATCATTCGGGACCACAACAAGTGCGTCCTGTGCGGCCGATGCGTCCGCGCCTGCCTCCAGGTCCAGATGAACGGGGTCATCGACGTGGCGGCCCGCGGCTCCGACGCCTACATCACCACATTCAACAATAAGCCTCTCATGGAATCCTCGTGCGTTTTCTGCGGGGAGTGCGTCCAGGCCTGTCCGGTGGGAGCCCTTACCGAAAAGAAGGCCTATCGCCTGGGACGCCCGTGGGAGAGCACCAAGGTCCGCACCACCTGTCCCTACTGCGGAGTGGGCTGCCAGTTGTGGCTCCACGTCAAAGACGGCCGAATCACCAAGGTGACCGGTGTGGAAGACGGAGAACCCAACCGGGGTCGCCTGTGCGTCAAGGGCCGCTTCGGCTACGACTTCCTCTACTCCGAGGAAAGGCTCCGAACTCCCCTCATCCGGGAAAACGGGACGTTTCGGGAGGCTTCCTGGGACGAAGCCCTGGGACTGGTGGCTTCCAAGTTCAAGGAGATCATCCAGAAGCACGGCCCCGACGCCATCGCCGGGGTGAGCTCTTCCCGAAGCTACAATGAAGACTCCTACCAGATGCAGAAACTGCTTCGTTCGGTCATCGGAACCAACAACGTGGACAACTGCGCACGTACTTGACACGCCCCCACCGTCGCCGGTCTGGCGAAATCTTTCGGCTCCGGGGCTATGACGAATTCCTTTGCGGACTTCGCCAAGGCACAAATGATCTTTGCCATCGGCACCAACATGACCGAGGCCCATCCCGTGGCGTCCACGTTCGTGAAGAACGCCGTGGAGGACGGGGCCCGGCTGATCGTGGTGGATCCTCGCCGCACGGGCCTCGCCGATTGGGCCCAGCTCCACGTGTCCATCAAGGTGGGAAGCGATATCGCCTTCCTCAACGCCATGATGAACGTCCTGATCACCGAGGATCTCTACGACAAGGAATACGTGGCTTCCAACACCGTGGGATTCGAGGAATTGAAAGCCAAGGTCATGGAATACCCGCCCGAGAAGGCGGCCCCGATCTGCGGGGTCGACGCCGATGTCATCCGGGACGTGGCCCGGCGCCTGGCTGCGGTCACACCCGCCCTTCTTGCCTACACCCTGGGCATCACCGAGCACACGTGCGGGATGAACAACGTTCTCTCCTGCGCCAACCTACAGATGCTTCTGGGCAACGTGGGGTTCGAGGGCGGCGGCGTCAACCCCATCCGGGGTCAGAACAACGTCCAGGGCGCCTGCGACATGGGAGCCCTTCCCAACGTGTTCCCCGGCTACCAGCGGGTGGACGATCCCAAGGCCCAGGCCAAGTTCAAGGCCGCATGGAAGGTGGATTCCCTGCCCGAAAAGCCCGGCCTCATGATGCCCCAGATGATGGAAGGCCTCGCCGACGGCCGCATCAAGGGCTTCTACATCTTCGGCGAGAACCTGGCCAACAGCGAACCGGATATCCGTCACGTGGAGCACCTCCTGGCCTCGGCGGAATTCCTGGTTTGCCAGGACATCTTCCCCACGGAAACCACTCGATTCGCCCATGTGATCCTGCCTGCAGCCGCATGGAGCGAGAACGAGGGGACCTTCACCAACAGCGAGCGGCGGGTGAGTCGCTGCCGCAAGGTGAGTGAACCGCCGGGAATTTCCATGCCCAACTGGCGGATTTTCAAGGAACTCGCCCGGCACATGGGACATGAATGGGAATCCAACAGCGCCCAGGAACTCTGGGACAACGAGATCTCGGTTCTGGCCCCCGCTCTGGCGGGCATCAAGTATGCTCGAATCGAGAACAATGGTCTCCAGTGGCCCGTGCCCGCCCAAGACCACCCGGGGACCCCGGTGCTTCACAAGAACGGTCAGTTCACCTCCGGGAAAGGTCGGTTCGTCGCCGTGGACTGGACTCCCCCCGCCGAGGTGCCGGATAAGGAGTACCCGTTGGTGTTGAGCACGGGACGGCGGCTCTTCCACTACCACACCCGCACCCAGACCGGTCGAGCGGTCGGGCTCAACGAAATCGTGGGCGAGGAAACGGCGGACCTGTCGCCCCAGGATGCCGAAGCCCTGGGAATCGTCGACGGGGAGATGATCCGGGTGAAATCCCGCCGGGGCGAAGTGAAGGTCAAGGCCAAGGTAACGGACCGGATGCCCGAAGGGATGGTGTGGATGGCCTTCCATTTCCGAGAAGCCTGCGCCAACTGGTTGACCAACCCGGCCTTCGACCCCGTCACCCAAACGGCGGAATACAAAGCCTGTGCGGTGAAGATAGAGAAACGGTAGAGTGAAACCTCGGGAAGGGTCCCCTCCGGGACTCTTCCCGTTTCCATTCCGCCGCCTTCTCCCCCCCCGATTTTCCTCCCCGGGAAAACCCATCGAACCCACAAGCCTGCCTATTGGCTCCCCGGCGCACCCACGCCCCCGGACTTGCCCGGAGGGAGCCGTTACCAGTTTGCAGCGGACGATTGGCTCAAAATATCCAGCGCTTATCTTGAGCGGACGGTCGTCGGGAGCACGGAGGACATGTCATTTGCAAAGGACTGTCCGAACGTGTATCCTGTATTGTAAACCATGCCATTGGGTCCGGATCCGAAAGGAAATCCTTCCAAGTAACGGGGCGACAGGAAAAGGAAACCGAACGGTGGAACCGGCAAACGAGCGCCTGATCTGTAATGTCAAGTCCATACGGAAGGCTCGAGGGCTCTCCCAGACCCAACTGGCCAAGTTGGTGGGAGTGCAGCGGCAGGCCATTTACGACATGGAATCAGGGCGCTATATGCCCAACACAAGCGTGGCCCTGCGCCTGGCCAGGCACCTGCAATGCAAAGTGGAGGACCTCTTCTCCGTGGAAGAACCCGACCTCGTCCAACCCGTCACCCTGGTCGGCCCGGCGGTTCAAACCGGTAGCCGCCTCCGCCTGGGCAGGGTCCGCAACCGCCTGGTGGGTTTCCCCCTGGACGGGAAAGAGATGCTCAACGATGCGCTCCTGAGCGCAGACGGCCTCCTGGACCCCCAAAGCGGGCGCATACGCCTCTTTCAGAGCGCGTCCCGCCTGGACCGGACGGCCTTGCTCCTGGGATGCGACCCGGCCTTCTCCATCCTGAGTGCCCATGTGGAGCGCCAAACCCGCGAGGCACGAGTCGTCTGCAGGTTTTCATCCAGCTTTCGGGCCCTGGAAGGCGTGGCGTCGGGAATCGCCCATGTGGGGGGAACTCATCTCCACAACTCCCGGCAAGGGGAAGCCAATCTCCTCCTCGCCCAAAGCGCCCTTGCCGACACCAGGGCGACCCTGCTGGCCTTTTCCTTTTTCGAAGAGGGGCTCATGGTCGCTGCGGGCAATCCCCTGGGAATCAAGAGCGTCGGAGATCTTGCCGGAAAGGATGTGCGGTTTGTGAACCGGGAGGAAGGGGCGGCCCTGCGGATTCTGCTGGACGAGCACCTGGC
>JARKQW010000479.1 GCA_029974695.1 Syntrophobacteraceae bacterium
TCTTGGGCGCCATCGATCAGAGGATTTCCCGGGGAGGTACCGCCACGTCCCGGGTGCAGGAAGCCATCGAACAAGCGAAGAAAGACCTGGAGGTCGAGGAGACGGGGTTGAAAAACCCGGCGTGAAGCGGACTTCCCCGGGAATCTCCCGGGGAGCGCATCCAAAATATTGTGAAAGATCCATGACCTGCAACTCTTAGCGGGAACTTTGCCCATGATTCTGCCGAACCCCTGCGACACCCGATTGCACAACGTCTTGTGGGGCATCCCTGTCCTGCTCTTGGGATTGCTTCTGGCCGGCTGCGGGACGAAATCCTTTCCCAGGTCCCTGTGTGACGACGCTCCGTCCGTGGTCCAGGACCTTCAGGCGCAGGTACGATTGAAGAGGGTCGAACTCCAATGGTCCGTGCCCGGGGTGGAACCCGGGAACGTCAAGAAGTCCGGACATCGGTTCTCCGTGCTCAAGTCGGAGATCAGGTGGGAGAACCGAAACTGCCTGGAATGCCCCGTGCCCATGCAGCACGAGATCCAGCGGATCGAGCCGCCCTATGCGGGCTTCCTGACCCCCGATTCCACGAAGATCTCCTTTGCCGACGGTTCGGTGGAGATCAATCGAGCCTACCGGTACCAGGTGGCGCTGCTGGACAAGCGAGGCGCCCAGGTGACTCTTTCGAACCCGGTGATCGTGAAGGTGATGCCCGCCCCCGGCATTCCCCGGGAATTGCTGGCGGCGCCGGAAAACCAGGGCATTCTCCTGCAATGGAAGCCCCCCGTGAAGGATGAGCACGGACGCCCCATCCAGGGAGAGGTCCAGTTCGCCATCGAACGTCATGCACCCGACAATCCGTGGGAAAGAGTGACCTCGATCCCCATTCGCGGCAATCTTTTCCTGGATCCTGCGGTGACCTCCAGCGAGACCTACGACTACCGGGTCATTCCCCTGGTGGTGTTCGAAGGGACTTCGATCCTGGGGGAACCCGCCAGCATTCTGCACGTGAAAGCCCCCGGCGCCCTTCCCCCTCCCCCGCCCAACACCGTTTGGGTCATTCCGGGAAAGGGTTCCCTCGAGGTCCATTGGACGGAGCACAAGACCAAGGTGGGGGGATACCACGTGTACCGTCGGGAGGGGAAAGAAATCATCCGCTTGACGGCCGGCCCCATCCAGCACCCGCCTTACGTGGACAAGTCCGTGAAAAAGAACAACGTGTACCACTATGCAGTCTCCGCCGTGGGCCTTCAGGCGGACCAACGGGAGGGGCTGCTTTCCAAGTGGGCGGAGATCCGGGCACTGATGTTTGAATAAGCGCCCTTTCATCCAGAGAGAAAGAACCGGCATGCACCATTTTCAATTCCGGAACGGGGAACTCTACTGCGAAGAAGTTCCCTTAAGAGAGATCGTCCAACGGGTCGGCACTCCCTGCTACGTTTACAGTCATGCCACCCTGCACCACCACTTCTCGGTTTTCGACGGCGCGTTCTCCGAGGTGGCGCACCTGACCTGCTTCGCCGTCAAGGCCAACTCCAACCTGGCCATTCTGAGGCTGTTTGGAACCCTGGGGGGAGGGGCGGACATCGTGTCCGGCGGCGAACTGTTCCGGGCGCTCAAGGCCGGGATTCCCGCCCGGCGAATCGTGTACTCGGGGGTGGGCAAGACCGCCGAGGAAATCGACTACGCCCTCTCCCAGGGGATTCTGATGTTCAACATCGAGTCCATGGAAGAGCTGGAAGCCGTCAATGCCCGGGCGGCGGCAAGAAAGTGCCGGGCCGGCATCGCCCTGCGGGTCAACCCGGACGTGGACCCCCAGACCCACCCCTACATCTCCACGGGGCTCAGCAAGAACAAGTTCGGAGTTGATATCGAAAACGCGGTGAAGGCCTATCAGAAGGCCCGGACCCTGGAGCACGTGGAAATTTGCGGGCTGGGCTGCCACATCGGAAGTCAACTCGTCCGGGTGGAGCCCTTTGTGGACACCATGAAACGACTGCGGATCCTCTTGGAACGGCTGGACGGGCTGGGCATCTCCATTCGCTACCTGGACCTGGGAGGAGGGCTGGGCATCCCCTACGACCGGGAATCGCCTCCTCATCCCAGCGAGTACGCCGAGGCCATTCTCGAGGAGCTTCGGGGGTTGCCGTGCACCCTCATCTTCGAGCCCGGCCGGGTGATCGTGGGAAATGCGGGGATTCTTCTCACCCGGGTGCTCTACACCAAGGAGACCCCCACCCGGGGTTTCCTTGTCGTGGATGCGGCCATGAACGACCTGATACGCCCGAGCCTGTACGGCTCGTATCACCAGATCCAGCCTTTGCGCAAAGAAGACGTTCAGACGCGGGTGGTGGACGTGGTGGGCCCCATTTGCGAATCCGGGGATTTTCTGGCTCGAGACCGGGAACTGCCGGTTGTTTCGTCCGGAGAATGCCTCGCCGTCATGAGTGCCGGGGCCTATGGATTCACTATGTCCTCCAATTACAACTCGAGGCCCCGGGCCGCCGAAGTCCTGGTGAAGGACCGGGATTGGTTCGTCATCCGTCGGAGGGAAACCTGGGAGGATCTCGTCCGGTCGGAATCCATCCCCGACTTTCTGCAATGACCTGCCAATTGGAGAGTGACCAGGAATGCCGGAAGAATCCCGAAAAATCCGTTTCTACAAGATGACCGGCAGCGGGAACGATTTCATCCTCATCGACAACCGCACGGGCCGCTTCGACCCCGACCGGTCCCGTAGTCTCGTGCGGGCCGCGTGCCGGAGGAAATTGTCCGTCGGTGCGGACGGTCTGATCTTCATCGAAAACGATGGGGAGGCGGATTTCAAGTGGCGCTTCTTCAACGCCGACGGGAGCGAAGCCGAAATGTGCGGCAACGGGGCCCGCTGCGCCGCCCGCTTCGCCCACTTGACGGGGATTACGACCCGGTTGAATCTTTCCTTCCGAACCCTGGCGGGAATCATCCAGGCGGAAATCAAGGGAGACCGGGTCAAGGTCCGCATGACCTCTCCTCACGGCCTTCAAACGGACCTGCATCTTTCGGCAAACGAACGCCCATTCCTTCTCCATTTCATCAACACGGGAGTCCCCCACGTGGTGCACCTGCTGGAAAAGGAGTCGGACCTGGAGGAGACGGACGTGGAACGGTGGGGGCGTCTGTTTCGATTTCACCCCCATTTCCACCCGGCGGGAACCAACGTGAACTTCGCCCGGGTCGAGGACGCCGGACACATGGCCATTCGCACCTACGAGCGGGGAGTGGAAGGGGAGACCTTGGCTTGCGGAACAGGTTCCATCGCTTCGGCTCTCGTTGCTGCTTCGAAGGACTTGGTGCAATCCCCTGTGGAAGTTCGAACACGAAGCGGCGAGGTGCTGACCGTTTACTTCCGGGGGCCGACGGGACCCGGCGGCCCGGAAGGCGCATCCTTCACGGATGTCTACCTGGAAGGAAGCGCGAAGGTGGTATACGAGGGGGAGCTTTGGGACGAAACGTTACAGTAACGGATTAGGGAGGTAGTCATGTTTCAGGGCGCGATGGTGGCAATCGTCACCCCTTTCAAGAACGGCCGGGTGGATGAGGAGTCGCTCAGGCAGCTGATCGACTTCCAGCTGGCCAACGGGACCCACGGCATTGTGCCGTGCGGCACCACCGGGGAATCGGCAACCCTTTCCCACGAAGAACATGAGCGGGTCGTGGAGATCACCGTCGAGCAGGTGGCCGGGAAGGTTCCCGTCATCGCCGGAACGGGCTCCAACAGCACCGAGGAAGCCGTTCGGCTGACCAAACACGCCAAGAAGGCAGGCGCCGACGCGGCCTTGATGATCAGCCCCTATTACAACAAGCCCACCCAAGAAGGCCTGTTTCTCCATTTCCAGAAGGTGGCGGCCGCCGTGGACATCCCCATCGTTCTCTACAACATTCCCGGCAGGACGGCGGTCAACATGGAGGCGGACACCATCGCCCGGTTGGCGAAGATCGACAACATTGTCGGCATCAAGGAAGCTTCCGGGTCGTTGAAACAGGTCACGGACATCATCGCTCGATGTCCCGGGGATTTCACCGTGGTATCCGGTGAGGACTACCTGACCTACCCCATGCTTTGCGTGGGAGGAAGGGGCGTCATTTCCGTGGTGTCCAACGTGGCGCCCAAGGACATGGCGGACCTGTGCAACCTTCATTTCTCAGGCAAACAGGCCGAGGCCCGGGAGCTCTACTATCGCCTCTTGCCCTTATGCCACGCCCTCTTTTACGAAACGAACCCGGCGCCCGCCAAGGCCGCACTGGCCATGATGGGAAAAATCCCCAGCGAGGAAGTCCGCTTGCCGCTGGCGCCCATGTCCGAAGGAAACCGCAACCGGCTGCGCAAGGATCTCGAAGCGTACGGGCTCCTGTAGATTCGGCGGGGCATCCTTCATCCGTGTTTTGGCCGTTCCGCCTGCACCCCCTTCGGGGGCACGCAACGGCTTCGAGATGGTCGAGACGGCAATAAGATCGTAGCGAGGAGGAAATCATGGTCCGGGCAGCGGTTTCCGGCATTGCCGGGAGGATGGGCACACGCATCGCCCAGCTTATCGGAGAAACCGACGGGATTGCCTTGACGGCCGGGTTCGAGCACGAGAGCCACCCGGCGGTGGGAGAGGACCTTTCCCGGGTCCTGGGTGGGAAACCCACGGGACGAATCATTGCGGGCAGCATCGAGGACGTTCTCGAGGAAGTGGACGTGGTCATCGATTTCACCATGCCCGCCGCTTCTCTCCGGCACCTGGAAATGGCGGCTTCCCGGGGCAAGGCCATGGTCATCGGCACCACCGGCTTCTCCCGGGAACAGGTCGCCCAGATCCGGCAACCGGCCTCGAAAATCCCCTGCGTTCTGGCCCCCAATATGAGCATGGGAGTGAACGTGCTCTTCAAGCTCGTGGGCGATGCAGCGAAACTGCTGGGTTCCGGGTTCGATGTGGAAATCATCGAGGCCCACCATCGGTTCAAGAAAGACGCTCCCAGCGGAACCGCCGTGAAACTGGCCCAGGTGGCGGCGGATGCCTTGGGCCGGGACCTCGAAGCCTCGGGCGTCTACGCAAGGCACGGGATCATCGGAGAGAGGACCGAAACGGAGATCGGAATTCAGACCATTCGAGCCGGGGACATTGTGGGAGAGCACACCGTGATTTTTGGAGGAATGGGAGAACGAATCGAGATCACCCACAAGGCTCACAGCCGGGACAACTTCGCCAGGGGGGCCATCCGGGCCGCTCTCTGGGTGGTGAACCAACCCCCGGGACTCTACGATATGCAACACGTTCTCGGCATCCGATAACGCCAAGTGCCGGGAGAGTGCCCCGAACGGGGTTCTTCTTTCCCGCATCGTCCACGGCCCCGGCCCATATACGGGATCGGCGAAGGGGAAACCCGCAACTCACGCTCCTATCCGATTTCGCTCCACCGGAGGTTTTCATGAAGATCATCAAGGCAGAACGACTGAGACGACTTCCACCTTACCTGTTCCAGGAAATCGACCGACTCAAGGCCGAATTGGTTGCCAAGGGAGTGGACGTGATCAACCTGGGCGTCGGGGACCCGGATCTTCCGACCCCCGATCACATCATCCGGCGACTGCAAACAGCCGCCGAAGATCCCGAAACCCACCAGTATCCCTCGTACTCGGGCATGAACGATTTTCGTGTCAGTGTGGCCGGCTGGTACCGGCGGCGGTTCGGGGTCGAACTGGACCCCCTCCGCGAGGTTCTGACTCTCATCGGATCCAAAGAAGGTCTTGCCCATCTGCCATTGGCGTGCATCAACCAGGGAGACCTGGCCCTGGTCCCTTCCCCTGCCTACCCGGTCTACCACGTCGCCACCCTGTTTGCCGGGGGAGAATCTTTTTTTATGCCCCTGCAGCGTGAGAACCGGTTTCTACCCGATCTGAAGGCGATTCCGCCGGACGTGGCCCGCCGGGCCCGGCTGATGTTCCTCAACTATCCCAACAACCCCACGGGAGCTACGGCGGAGCGCGATTTCTACGAACGGGTGGTGGAATTCGCCCGGGAATACGAGATCCTCGTCTGCCACGACGCGGCCTATACGGAAATGGCCTTCGACGGCTACCGGCCCATGAGCTTTCTCGAGATTCCCGGCGCCCGGGAAGTGGGGATCGAGTTTCAGTCCTTGTCCAAGACCTACAACATGACCGGATGGCGCCTGGGGTTTGCCGTAGGCAACGCGCAGATCCTGGAGGGTCTGGGGCAGGTAAAGAGCAACATCGATTCGGGGGCCTTCAACGCGATTCAGCACGCCGGGATTGCCGCCCTCGAGGGAAGCCAGGAATGCGTGGGCCGGATGCGGCAAATCTACCAGGAGCGGCGGGACGTCCTCATTGCCGGACTGAAGAAGGTCGGCCTCGACCCCGACCCCCCCAAGGCCACTTTCTATGTCTGGTGTCCCACCCCAAAAGGGTACAACTCCAAGGATTTCACCTCCCTGCTGCTCAGAGAAGCCGGGATTGTCACCACGCCGGGCAGCGGGTTTGGAGAACCCGGGGAAGGGTACGTGCGCATGGCCCTGACCGTCACCAAGGAGCGGATCGAAGAGGCGGTCGGGCGCATTCGGAAGCTGAGCTTTTGACTCCGGGCTGTCCGGCTCTCATTTTGTGGGAGACACGGGGGCGGAAATCCGCTAAACATGGACCCCATGGAACAAGTATTCATTGGGATTGGCAGCAACCGGGGAGATCCCGCAGGGATTTGTCGAGACGCCGTTGGGGCCCTGGACCGCACGGGATCCGTTCGAGTCCTGAGGATGTCTTCCCTGTATCGATCCAAGCCGGTGGGGGTCCTTGACCAGGACTGGTTCGTAAACGGGGTGGCCTCCTGCGAGACGGATCTCGAACCCCTGGAATTGCTGGATCGGGTCCTCGAGATCGAAAAGGCGTTTGGGAGGCGAAGGCTGGTACGTTGGGGACCGCGAACGTTGGACCTTGACCTCTTATGTTACGGCCGGAGGCGGGTCGATCATTGGCGCCTCACCATCCCTCACCCGAGACTTCACCGGAGGCTGTTTGTGCTCGTGCCCCTGGCGGAGATCGCCCCGGACTGGGTGCACCCCGGCCGGCAGCTCACGGCACGACAGTTGATCGATCAATTGATGAAACAAGATCACGACCAGGTGGTTGTGCCGCTTGCGGGATAGACATGGCACGGATCCTTCTCATTCTCTTGCTCCTTTTCATCGGGTACCGAATCTTCAAGAGGTTTTCCTCGCCCGGAAAGCAGGTCCCGTTCGGTTGGGGGGACCGGCGGGAGGGAACCGGAGACGCGGAACTCGTCCAGGATCCCCAGTGCGGCACCTACTTCCTTCCCGGCAGCGGCGTGTCCGCAAGAATCGACGGGCGGAAGCTCACCTTTTGCAGCGAACAATGTCGGGACGATTATCTCAAGAACCGTTCGCCATCGAAGGGTCCCTAACCATTGAAGGAGGCTGTCGTGAAATTTTTTATCGACACCGCGAACTTGGACGAAATCCGGGAAGCTCACAGCATCGGGATCCTGGACGGAGTCACGACCAATCCTTCACTCATCGCCAAGGAGGGCATCGCCGGGCGGGAGGCTTTCGAGGAGCACATCAAGACCATCTGCGAGCTGGTTCAAGCCCCGGTGAGCGCCGAGGCCTTGAGCATGGTCTCGGGGGACATGATCCCGGAGGCTCGCTCCCTGGCGAAGATCCACGACCACGTGGTGGTGAAGATTCCCATGACCACCGAGGGGCTCAAGGCCGTGAAACAGCTCTCGGAAGAGGGAATCAAAACCAACGTCACCCTGGTGTTTTCCCCCTTGCAGGCCCTCATGGCGGCAAAGGCCGGGGCAACCTACGTGAGCCCCTTTGTGGGCCGCCTGGACGACATCGCCCACGACGGGATGGAGCTCGTCGAACAGATCGTGGAAATCTTTTCCAACTACCTGTTCGAAACGGAAATCATCGTGGCCAGCGTGCGAAACCCGCTCCACGTGCTCACCGCGGCGAAGCTGGGGGCGGATATCGCCACCATTCCCTTCAAGGTCATCGAACAACTGGCCCGCCATCCCCTGACGGACATCGGGATTTCCAAGTTTTTGGAGGATTGGCAAAAAGTGCAGAAGAGAGTATAGGATAGGCTGTCTTCGACCCAGAGATGGGAACGCAGTGGACAAAACCTTGAAAGGATGGACCATGAGAAGCAGAGTAGGTCGGGTCTGGGCGTTGCCGGGTGCTGCCCTGCTTTTCTGCGGCATCATGATGGGGACGCCTTCTTCCCGGGCGGAAATTTACCGCTACGTGGACCGGGACGGCGTGATGCACTTCACCAACGTACCCACCATGCCGCAATATCGAAGAGTCCCCAACCTGCCCCAGATTGCCACCCTGCGCCCGAATTACTATCGGCTCCTGCCCAACAGGACGTCCGCATCCTCCTGCGAAAGTCTAAACCAGTATGCTTACGATCCCCACATCCGCCTGGTCTGCGGACGGCACGGTTTGGACGATCGGCTGGTGAAGGCGGTCATCAAGGCCGAGTCCGCCTTTGACCCCAATGCCGTATCCCCCAAAGGAGCCATGGGGCTTATGCAGCTGATGCCGGACACCTCCCGGGACCTGGGAGTCGTCAATCCTTTTGATCCCTACGAGAACATCGACGGGGGCGTGCGGTACCTCAAGGCCCTGCTCCGGCGATTCAACAACGATGTTCGGCTGGCACTTGCAGCCTATAACGCCGGCCCCGAAAGCGTTCAAAAACATGGGGGAATTCCTCCCTATGACGAAACTCAGATCTATGTCCAGCGGGTCCTGGAATACTATGGTCGCTACGGCAAATAGGCGTTGCCGCAAAGGCGGGGTCCATCTCCCGCCAAGACCGATACGACGCCGGTTGGGGCCGCCCTGAACCCGAAAGCTGCATGGCTGCAATGACACGATTTGACTTTTCGAGGGAAACCCTCACCAACTGGCCCAATGTCCTGACCTACCTCAGGATGGCCTCCATTCCCCTCATCATCCTGGTCCTCATGCCTCCGCCCACGGGAAGCGCTCACAATACGGCCTTTTTTCTCTTTGCCGTGGCTTCCCTGACGGACTACCTGGACGGAATCCTGGCCCGGCGGCACAACCAGGTCACATCCGTGGGAAAGCTCCTGGACCCCCTCGCCGACAAGCTTCTCACCTCGGCGGTCCTCATCATGCTCATCCCCCTGGGAAAAGTCCCCGCCTGGTTGGTCTTTCTGATCATCGGTCGGGAGATCAGCATCACCGGCCTGCGCTCCATCGCCGCAAGCCAGGGCCTGATCCTCAACGCCAGCCGCATGGGCAAGAACAAGATGATCTCCCAGACCATCGGGCTTCTCTTTTTGCTCCTCTACGTGCCCGGCATCCAAGACGTACTGGACGGCACGGGCCTCTTCTTCCTCTGGATTTCTCTCATCCTGGGTTATTGGTCCGCCATGGACTACTTCTCGGGCTTCTATCGGGAAGCCACGAGACACTGGCGGAGTTGACCCGACACAGGGAGGATTTCCGTGGCCTTCACCCTCCCCCCGTACGTTCCGCCCGATTTCCGTCAGGCCGCCCTGGAGGAAGCACCCACCGTACGTTTCGCCCCGGCCCCCCGGGATGGGGTCGCTCCCGAAGGGTACCACGCCACCTCCATCTATCCCGAATACCTGAAGCTGCAGCCGGGAGGATGGCATCTGCTCCGAGAATCCCGCATGGACTGCGTGGTGGTGCTCGGACAGGACGCAACCCCCTCCGTGCGTGAATTTCGACACCTGAAGCAAGGCGACCCGGTGGCCTGCGGACGGGAAGAAAACGGAGAGGAAGGGATCCTGGTTCATACCACGGGCTTTTCCGCCCCCGGGGATCTTCCGGAAAAGTTTGCCTTTCGGACCCAGGTGACCCGAGAGACTTCCTTTTCCTTCGACTACGACGCCCTCTACGATCTGCTCGAATATGAACGGGACCACGGTTTCATCTTGTGGGTGCTGGGGCCTGCCGTGGCCTTCGACCGGGACTCCCGCCGTGCCTTGGTTCAAATCATCGCAGGCGGCCACGTTCATGGCCTGCTGGCAGGAAACGCCCTGGCCGTCCACGACATCGAAGCGGCCCTTTTCGGCACCGCTCTGGGCCAAGAAATCTATTCCAAGCGCCAGGTTCCCAAGGGGCACTACAAGCACCTGGATGCCATCAATACCATCCGCTCCCTGGGCTCCATGGAAGAGGCCGTGACACGCAACCGGATTCCCGACGGAATCATGCGGACTCTCATCGACAGGAAGATTCCCACCGTCCTGGCGGGATCCATTCGGGACGACGGTCCTCTTCCCGAGGTCATCGCCGATGTGTACCGGGCCCAGGATCAAATGAGGACCCTGGCGCGACGGGCCACCACCGTCGTGGCCATGGCCACCCAGCTCCACGCCATCGCCGTCGGCAACATGCTTCCTTCCTATCATGTAACCCCGGAAGGACGGGTCCGGCCCGTCTATTTCTACAGCGTGGACATGTCCGAATTTGCCGTCAACAAGCTGGCCAACCGAGGGTCCCTGACAGCTCACTCCATCCTGACCAACGTCCAGGACTTCATCGTGATGCTCGAGCGAGGATTGAGGAAACGAAACTCCTAGGCCGAGTCCCCCCGGGTCAGTTGGGTCCCGGCCTTCCCCGCCACGGCATCCTCGATGTGTCGAATGGACGTGATCACGGCCCTTTTCCCTCCCGAGTCCAGAAATTGTATCGCCGCTTCCACCTTGGGTCCCATGGAGCCCGGGGGAAACTCCCCCGCCTGCAGGTATTTGCGGGCTTCTTCCGGGTTCAGCCGGGACAGGAACCGCTGGCGCGGGGTCCCGTACCACAGGGCCGCTCCCTCCACGTCGGTGGCGATGACGAAGACATCCACCCCGATTTCTTCACAGAGCTTGGCGCTGGCCAGGTCCTTGTCGATGACCGCATCCACCCCGTGGAAGGTCCTGCTTTCCTTGACCACCGGGATGCCTCCGCCGCCGCAGGAAATCACGATGAATCCCATGTCCACCAGCATCCGAATCTCCCGTTTCTCGACGATGGTCACGGGTTTTGGGGAAGCGACCACTCTCCGGTAACCCGCCGGGGTCCGTACCGTTGCATACGGCAGCCCAAGGGCCTCCTCCCGGGAAAAAACCGGCCCGATGGGTTTCGAAGGGTTTTGAAATGCGGGGTCCTTTTCGTCCACCACCACGTAGCTGAGAAGAGTCACGAAGAACCGCTTGCCGTCCAGTCCCAGCTTCATGAGCTCATTATCCAGGGTGGATTCGATCATGTAGCCGATCTGCCCCTGGGTTTGAGCCACCAGGATCTCGAGGGGAAGCCGAGGGACCTGGGAACAGCATTCCTGCTGGAGCAGCAGGTTCCCCACCTGGGGTCCGTTGCCGTGGGTGATGACGATGCGGTGAGTCCGGGAAAGCCGGGCAATTTGCCGAATGGGGACCACTAGGTTTTCGAACTGTTCCCGAATGGTTCCTTCCTGGCCCTTTCGGATCAGGGCGTTTCCCCCCAGGGCCACCAGCAGGGTCTCGGGTTTGCCGGGAACCGGCTTGCTCTTGGGCATGTTTCCTCACACTCCTCCGGATTGCGCCCCATGGGACGTGGAACGCGGATGGCGGTTGAAATACCCTCTATTCTATACTACCGTGACTCCCCCCGGTAGAGCGTTGCAACAACCCCGGGACCCCTCGACGATTGGACCGGTGCCCAAGCATGCCTCAAGATCGCCAATGGAAGAAAGTCCTTTCCTGGGCCCTCTACGACTGGGCCAATTCCGCCTTTGCCACCACGGTCATGGCGGGGTTCTTCCCGGTTTTCTTCAAAGAGTACTGGAGCGCCGGGGCCGGCGTTACCGAGAGCACCTTTCAGCTGGGAATCGCCAATTCCGGCGCCAGTGTCGTCGTGGCCTGCATGGCCCCTCTCCTGGGAGCCGTGGCCGACTGCGGTCGCGCCAAGAAACGGTTCCTCTTCTTCTTTGCCCTGCTGGGAATCCTCATGACGGGTTCCCTTTACTTGGTGGCCAAAGGAGAATGGAAGATCGCGGTCGTCTGCTACTCCTTGGGCACCATCGGCTTTTCCGGGGCAAACATCTTCTATGATTCCCTCATCGTGGGGGTCGCCCGGGGCAGGAGGCTCGATTTCGTCTCCTCCCTGGGATTCGCCCTGGGATACCTGGGCGGGGGCCTGCTGTTCGCCCTCAACGTCTTCATGACCCTTTACCCCCGATCCTTCGGCCTCGAAGACGCGGCCCAGGCCGTTCGAATCTCCTTCCTAAGCGTTTCCCTGTGGTGGGCGGTCTTCTCCGTTCCCATTTTTCTTTGGGTGGAAGAACCCCTGGGCACAGGCAACAAAACGGCGGGGGGATGGGCCGCCGTGCAGGGGGGAATGCGGCAAATCGCCTCCACCTTTCGCGAAATCCGGCAGCTGCGAACCGTCTTTCTCTTCCTGATCGGCTATTGGCTTTACATCGACGGCGTGGACACCGTCATTCGCATGGCGGTGGACTACGGATTGTCCCTGGGGTTTTCCTCCAAGAGCCTTCTCACCGCCCTGCTGATCACCCAGTTCGTGGGCTTTCCCGCCGCCATCCTGTTCGGGTGGCTGGGTGAGAGACTGGGGGCCAAGACCGGAATATTCCTGGGGATCGCCGTGTACCTGGGGGCAACCCTTTGGGCTTATTTCATGGACCGGGAGATCGAGTTTTACGCCCTGGCCGTGGTCATCGGCCTGGTCCAGGGAGGAGTGCAGTCCCTGAGCCGCTCCCTGTACGCCCGGATCATCCCCCCGGGGAAATCGGCTGAATTCTTTGGGTTTTTCAACATGTTGGGAAAGTTTGCCGCCGTCATCGGACCCGCCCTCATGGGCTGGGTGAGTCTTCTCACGGGCAATCCACGGTTCTCCATCGTTGCCATCGCCCTGTTGTTTCTTTCGGGCGCCGCCATTCTGTCCTTCGTACACGAAGGGCCCCAAGGGACAGCGCTTTCGTCCTGACGACTTCCCGGACCCGGCGCCGGGGCACGGCCCCCCTTCCGGGGAGGGGAGACGACGGAGCATGCCGGCGGTGATGGGGCGAAAACGGGGGCGGGAATCTTTGCGGAAGGCCCGGGGACCCGGGAGCCCGATCCCGGCCTCTACAGGGAGGTCAGCCCTTCTCGAATGGCGTACTTGACCAGGTCTGCGACGGATTGAACGTTTAGCTTGTTCATGATCTGCTGGCGGTGGGTCTCCACGGTCTTCATGCTGACGTGGAGCGAATTGGCGATCTGCTTGGTGCTGTTTCCTTCGGCCAATAACTGCAGCACTTCCCTCTCCCGGGCGGTCAGCACGGAAAAGCCGGACCCGTCGGTGGCGGCCAGGTGTCGAATGTAGTCCTCGACCACGGTCCCGGCCACCTGGGGGCTCAGGTAGGTCCGCCCGGCCAGGACTACTTGAACCGCCTGCGCCAGTTCTTCGAATGCACAATCCTTGAGCAGGTAGGCGGAGGCTCCCGCCTTGAACATCTGGGCCACGAAACGCCTGTCGGAGTGCATGGAAAGGGCCACCACGCGAATCCGGGGATTTTCCGCCACAATCTGCCGCGTGGCTTCAATCCCGTTCAAGCCCGGCATGCCGATATCGACGATCACCAGGTCGGGAAGGAGCTCCCGTGCAAGTCGGACCGTTGTCCGACCATTGTCGGC
>JARKQW010000489.1 GCA_029974695.1 Syntrophobacteraceae bacterium
GCCCGGGCGACCCTGAACCTGGGTGAGGCCGAGGTGCCGGTTACGGTGGACCTGGAAAGCAGCGACACTCCGCCGGCGATTGGCGTCGTACGACAGGTCCTGGTTCGTGGGCACGATCTGGTCATCAAGGAGGCGGAACCCAAAGAGGGCGGCAGAGGATTCAACTCGACGGACATGACTCTTTTGCGCAAGTGTCCATGTCCTGTGTGGCTGGCGCGACCGATCCCCCGCGCTCAAAACGAGATCCGCGTCGCCGTGGCGGTGAGTCCGGAAAGTCGAGACGAGAACGAGTCGTACCTGTCGATCAAACTGCTCCGGATTGGGCGCTCACTGGCGGATACGTTCAGCGGAGAACTGGACGTCATCAGTTGCTCGGACCACTCGTTCGAGGAATTTCTGCGCCGGAACACCAGGGTGGAGATTCCCGAAGAAAGCATCCTTAGCGCCGCCCTGAAACTGCAAAGCCGGCATGACGCCGAACTCCGTCGCCTGATCGAGGATTCCGGCATCGACGGCCCCTATCGCATCCGTTACCTGAAGGGGCACCCTGAAACGGTCATCCCCACCTTTGTCGAGACCCATGCTGTCGATATCCTTGTGATGGGGACCGTGGCAAGGTCCGGGATCGTCGGCTTTCTCATCGGCAATACCGCCGAAAACGTCATGGGCCGGCTCGGCTGTACTCTGCCGGCTCTCAAGCCCGATGCCTATGTCTCGCCCCTCGCTGAGCTGCCGCTCAAGCCGTGAGCCGGGATATGGGCGGGATGTCGCCGGGTGTTTCGAAGCACCCCACCCCCCTGGAGGGCGAGGGTCCCGGGGAAGATGGCCGCAACGACGTCTCCGTATAATGCCGCGTGACCTTCTGCGGCCAGCCGGCGCACCGTGTCGAGGTTGAGATCGATGACGGTGATTCGGGCGCCGCGCTCCCGAAGGAGCTGGTGGACGATTCTCCCCACCGGTCCGTATCCGACCAGGATGCAGCGGTTGGGATGGATCGGGGCGTTCCCCCTTCCGATCGCCGGGAGCGGTCCGGCGGTCCTCGGCGTCGCCATACGGCGCGCCCACCGATAGATGTACGGGTCCAAGGCGATGGAAAGGATGGATGCGGCCCCGAGGGCGTGCCGGCCGCTCTCGCTGAGCACTCCCAGGATGAGGGCCACCGTGCCCAGGATGAAACTGAATTCCCCCACCTGGGAAAAACGGGGCCGACGGGGATTGCCGTCGACACGGGCTGGTCCGGAGCGCGAACGATCATGCCGAATACCCGGCCCGGTTTGGGTACCGTTTGGATGAGTTCGGGCGGGGTCCCGCCCTCGTTCTTGGGGGTGACACGTGCCCGGCATTCGACTCCGCCCGGAGTCCGAAAAGTTCGGATCAGCCGGGCTCCTATCTCCTGCCCCCGAGGATCGAGCCCAACACCCCGCGGATGATCTGGCGGCCGATGGAACTTCCGATGGAACGCAACGCGCTCTTGGCGAACGCCTCCGCCATGCTCTCCCGGGGACGTCCCGGCCTTCGACGGGAAGGCGGTTCTTCATAACGAGGTCCCGGCTGCCTATAGGTCCGGGGCGGTTCTTGACAGCGAGGTTCCGGATGTCCGTAAGCCGGCGGCGGTTGGGCTTCCCGACGGTCCCGGGCCATTCTCCGGTCCGTCCGGTTTCGGAGTATCTCGAAGGCCGATTCCCGGTCCACCATGGTTTCATAATTGCCGAAATGAATGGAGTCCCGAATTCGGTCCCGTCGTTCCTCGGGGGCGATCACACCCACGCGGCTCTCGGGCGGGCACACAAAGGCGCGTTGGACCACGGCGGGGGTTCCGTCTTCTTCCAGGAAAGAAACGAGGGCCTCTCCCACACCGAGTTCCGTGATCACGTCTTCGACGGCGAGTTTCGGGTTCGGACGGAAAGTCTGCGCCATGATCCTGACCGCTTTTTTCTCCTGGGGCGTGAAGGCCCGGAGAGCGTGCTGGACGCGGTTGCCCAACTGGGCCAGGACCTTCTCGGGAATATCCTTCGGGTTCTGGGTGACGAAATAGACGCCCACCCCCTTGGAACGGATCAGCCGGACCACCTGTTCGATCTTGTCCAGCAGGGCCGGTGGAGCGCCCTCGAAAAGAAGGTGCGCCTCATCGAAGAAGAAGACCATTTGGGGCTTCTCCGGGTCCCCGACTTCGGGCAGGCGTTCGAAAAGCTCCGCCAGGAGCCACAGCAGAAAGGTGGCGTAGACCTTGGGACGAGCGATCAGTTGATCCGCCGCCAGGATATTGATGATGCCTCTGCTGTCCGAGTGGGTCTGGATGAGATCCAGGATGTCCAGCATCGGTTCGCCGAAGAACTGGTCTCCCCCCTGGGCCTCGAGCTCGAGCAGGCCGCGTTGAATGGCGCCCACCGACGCCTTGGAAATGTTTCCGTATTGGGTGGTGAACTCCCGGGCGTTGTCCCCCACGTACTGGACCATGGAGCGGATGTCCTTGAGGTCCAGAAGCAGGAGACCGCCGTCGTCCGCGATCTTGAAGACCAGGGCCAATACCCCCGTCTGCACCTCGTTGAGGTTCAACAAGCGTCCCATGAGCAGCGGCCCCAAGTCGGAAACCGTGGCCCGGACCGGGTGCCCGCTCTTTCCGAGGACATCCCAAAAGGCCACGGGGAATTCCCGAAATCGATGGTCCGAAAGACCGAGCAGTCGGACGCGTTCCAGGATCTTGGGGTTGTCGTCTCCTTTTTGGCTGATCCCGGCCAGGTCCCCCTTCACGTCGGCCAGGAAAACGGGAATGCCGTTGTCGCTCAGCCTCTCGGCAATCCGCTGCAAGGTCACCGTCTTCCCCGTTCCCGTGGCCCCGGCAATGAGGCCGTGCCGGTTGGCCATGGAAGGGATCAGGCAAAACTCGACCTTTTTGGAACTCTTGGCAATGAGCATGGGTTGGGCCATGATTGAAGCCTTTCTTTGCGAGGGATGACGAACAACCGTCGGCGGCACGGGATTGTTGTCATAGGGGGAGGGGATTGTCAAGGAAGGGGGGCGCGGGGGCCTGCCCCTACGGAAACCTGCGAACCCCTGGCGGAAAACACAACGCAGCCATGCTGGGTATGAGCCTACGAATGCCCGAAATTTCCAACCGGGAAGGAATTGTCGTCTGCCGATCCAACAAGATGTTGGCGCCGCCTGCGGCGTCGCCAATGCGGCGTTGCCCCTATCGGGTCCCTGTCCCGGCCGGCGCCGCCTGCGGCCCTGTCAACCAGGCCATTGGACCCGATGTCACTCGCTTGCATGCGCCTTCGGCTCCGCAAGCTTCGCGCCACGGGTCAACGCCGCATTGAATTAACGGGGTGAGCTCAACCCCTCTTTCCCGGGTGGATTTTTCTGAGAACTCGTTCTTTCTGAATTTTTGCAGAATGCATGTAAGTGACTGAAAAGGTGTGAAATGATTGGGAAGAAGGGCTATGCGCCTAAAGGATTTCCTGCAAGAAACTTAAGGAGGCATAGCCATGGACTTCGTCCCGGCCTGGATTGTACCGTTTTTGGATACGTTTCGGAACTGTTTTGTTGCAAGTGGGTTTCTATACTTCCTCGGTTTCCTGCGTGTCAGTATCGGACTGACAGAGAGGAAGTGTCTGACTCGCTTGGCAGCCGATTGCCCTTTGTTTGACAGGCATGTATGGGGTGGAGCCGCTTTTTCAGCGAAAGTCCATGGAACTTGAAGGCTGTTCGCACAAAAGTCTACCACTTGCTGGTGGCACAACACTTTTCCGGAAGGTGAAGGTTCCCCCTCTCATGGTCCCTGTGCATCGCTCGCAGTAAATCCGAGATGAGCAGATTTGACGGCCTCGTATTGCTCAAAGGTTGGGAAACGGTTGGGAAAAAACGCCCTTTTCGGATTCTCTCGTTTTCACTGCTCTTCATAGATTGGTGCCTGGGGCGAGGATCGAACTCGCACGCCCGCGAGGGGCAAAGGATTTTAAGTCCTTTGTGTCTACCCGTTCCACCACCCAGGCCCCGGGGAAGACCTCTATCACAAACCCAAAAAACCTGACAAGGGAATTCCGGGAAGACCCAACGGGCCTGCCGCTTTCTGGTTGACAGGGTCGTCGCCCCTCCCCTATATAATTTCTGTCCATATAATCCTGAATAGCCGCAGACCTGCCGCGAGCTGCGCAATCCTGAGCCGGAAAGCCGCCTTTCCGATCTTTCCCCAAGGCCTGTGCGGGTTACCCCGGCGGCCCCGTGTCCGGTGTACGTTCCCGGTAGCCGAGGCCGGCGAAAGGGTTCAGCCGTTGGGGAGTTCATTCTGCCCTCGAGGGAGCAGGGGGGAATCCATGGGCCCATGCCCCCGTATCTCTTTCCGGCGGATTCGAAGACAAGGCGGAAAGGATGAACCCCACAGTCGCGGCGTGCCGGCCCGCAGGGGCCGTGGGACACACATCCCTTGCGGCATGTTCCCGGCTGTTTGACGGGTCTCCCTTTGCCGTGGCCTTGAGACCACGGTTCTTCCTTATCCCAAAACCCTCACCGAACTACGAAGGAAAGGAGTCGTCATGAAGCGATGGAAACATTGGATCGGTCCGGCCCTCCTCATCGTCCCCCTGTCCTGGGCCATGATGATTTTCCTCGGGACATCCGCACCCTGCGAGGCCAAGGAACCCTACAAGGTCGGGGCCGTCTTCTCCATTACCGGCGGAGGCTCTTTCCTGGGAGACCCGGAGAAGAAAACGGTGGAGATGATCCGGGATGAAATCAACCGGGCGGGAGGCATCAACGGCCACCCGTTGGAGCTGGTGATTTATGACGACGAGAGCGATTCCACCAAGTGCAACCTGGCGGTGAAAAAGCTCATCAAGAAAGACAAGGTGCCGGTGATCATCGGTCCCAGCACCAGCGGGGAAAGCCTTGCCGTGGTGGGGGTGGCCGAAGAGGGCCGGGTGCCCTTGATTTCCTGCGCGGCCAGCTACAAGATCGTCACCCCCATCGAAAGCCGAAAATGGGTCTTCAAAGTGGCGGGCTCCGACAGCCACGTGGTGGGGAAACTTTACGATCACATGAAAGCCAAGGGGATCACCAAGGTGGCCCTCATGACCGCTTCCACCGGATTTGGAGCCAGCGGCCGGGAGGAGCTCCTGAGGATCGCTCCCGACTACGGGATCACCATCGTGGCCGACGAGCGCTACGGTCCCCAGGACACGGACCTGTCCCCCCAGTTGACCAAGATTCGGGGAACCCAGCCCCAGGCCGTCGTCAACTGGTCCACGGGTCCGACCCAAATCCTGGCGGTGAAGAATTGGCGCGACCTGGGCATGGAATCCATCCCCCTCTATCAGAGCCACGGGTTTGGGAACAGGAAGAACATCGAGCTTGCGGGCAAGGCCTCCGAGGGAGTCCTCCTGGCCCTGGCCCGGGTGAACGTCGGTCCCCTTCTGCCCGACACCCGGCCTCAGAAGAAGGTCATCATGGAATACACCAAAGCCTACGAGGAGCGTTACAAGGAACCGGTTTCCTCCTTCGGCGGTCACGGTTGGGATTCCCTCCACCTGGCCGTGGCGGCCCTCAAGGCCGTGGGTCCCGACCCCGCCAAGATCCGGGATTTCCTGGAAAACACCCAGGGCTTCGTGGGCATGCACGGGATCTTCAACTTCACTCCCCAGGACCATTGCGGCCTCAGCAAGGACGACCTCGAAATGGTGGTGGTGAAGAACGGGGACTGGGCGCTGGTGGAGTTCTAGATCGAAGGGCCGGAGGCTGGGAAGGCGAGGGGCCGACTGCCGGGGGCAGGGAGGCCGGAGGCGATGGGCTCGATGCGGGATAGGCGGAATGGGAATTGATTTTTCCCCCGATTCCGGTCATAAAAGTAGGCCCTTCGCCTCATCGAGGGAAGGAGGCCGCGCCGGGCGCGGCCCGAGAAATCATTGGACCCCGCCTGCCGTGGTCCCGGGGAAGGCCCCCGGGCCGTGAAAGGTGGAAAATCACCGCCGAGATCCCCGGGACGCCGAGATTCCCTGCATTGCCCCTGCTCCCTGCGACCCTCGCGGCGAACGATTGCGCGGCCTGAAGCATGATCACAACGGATCTCCTGCAATACACCATCAGCGGGGTGACCATCGGGGTCATCTACGCCCTGGTGGCCATCGGGTACAACATTGTCTACAACGTGACCGAAATCATCAATTTCGCTCAAGGGGAATTCGTGATGTTGGGCGGCCTGTTGGCCGTCTTTTTTGTGGGACCCCTGGGATTTCCCATCCCCCTGGCCTTCGCGGCCGCCGTGGCCGGGGCCGGGATCCTGGGGTTCGCCATGGAACGTTTCGTGATCCGGCGTGCCCGAAGCGCCAGCGTCCTTTCCCTCATCATCATCACCATTGCCCTGTCCATTCTCCTCAAGGGGGGCGCCATGCTGGGGTGGGGAAAGGACCCCTACAGTCTTCCCGCCTTCAGCAGGGGCGGGCCCATCATGGCGGCGGGGGCCGCCGTCCAGCCCCAGGCCTTATGGATTCTTGCCATCAGCGGATTGGTGGTGGGGGCTCTCACGATCTTTTTCCGCAGGACCGTTTACGGCAAAGCCATGCTGGCCTGCGCCGACAACCCCCGGGCGGCTCGCATGGTGGGAATTCCCGTGCGCCGAATGGTGCTGCTCTCCTTCATCCTGAGCGCTTCCATCGGGGCTGCGGCGGGGGTGATCATCACGCCGATCTCCCTCATGGAATATGACCGGGGGGCCCTGCTGGGTCTGAAAGGGTTCGGAGCGGCGGCCCTGGGCGGGTTGGGACAGTTTTTCGGCGCCCTGGTGGCCGGGGTGTTGTTGGGCCTGGCCGAATCCTTTTGTGCGGGATACCTGTCCTCGGGCTACAAGGACGCCGTGGCCCTGGTGATCCTGCTGCTGGCCCTTTTCTTCAAGCCCGAGGGTCTCTTCGGCAGCCGCGAAGCGGCGAAGCTCAAGAGATTCTAGAGGATCGCCCCGGTGCAGCGAAAAGACCTCCGGATCCTGTTGGGAACCATCCTCTGCCTTGCGGCCTTTCCGTGGCTTGTCCAGCCGCTGAAGGCCGTTTCCCACTACGTGGACGTCATGGTGTTTGCCGGGATTTTCAGCCTAGTGACCCTGGGATTGAGCCTTCTTATGGGGTACGCGGGGCAGATCTCCCTGGCCCAGGCGGCCTTTTTCGGCATCGGGGCCTACACGTCCGGGATCCTGACCTCCCGTTTGGGCTGGGACCCCTGGGCCGCCATTCCCGCGGGGGCGGGACTGGCCGCCGCCGTTGCCTGGCTGGTGGGCATCCCGGCCCTGCGTCTCAAGGGACATTACCTGGCCATGGCCACCCTGGGATTCGGCGTCATCGTTCATATCATCCTGGCCGAGGAGGTGGAATGGACGGGAGGGCCGTCGGGGATGGTGGACATTCCCGGGCTCAAGATCTTCGGCTGGAAGCTGAACAGTGAGATTGCCTGGTACTACCTCGTTTGGGGCGTGGTTTTGCTGACCCTGATCTTCTGCTTCCACGTGATCCATTCCCGGATCGGTCGCGCCCTACGGGCCATCCACGAGGAGGAAGTCGCCGCCGAGGCCATGGGTGTGCCCACGGCCCGGTTGAAACTGCAGGTTTTCGTCATCAGCGCCGTCCTGGCGTCCGTGGCCGGGAGTTTCTACAACCACTACGTCACCTGCCTGAATCCCGGGTCCTTCAACCTCATGTGGTCCATGCGGTTCATGCTCATGGTCATGGTGGGAGGGATGCAAAGCCTGTGGGGGACGCTCCTGGGAACCGTTCTCCTCACCTTCGTGGGAAACGAATGGCTCCACGTGTTTGCCGAGTTTGAAATGGTCGTCTACGGCTCCCTGCTCCTGGTGGTGGCCCTCTTCCTGCCCAAGG
>JARKQW010000493.1 GCA_029974695.1 Syntrophobacteraceae bacterium
ATGAAGGCGGCCGCCCTGGGAAGAGGCAAGTTCGAGGGACCCTCCCAACTAACGGCCTTCATCGCCTGCGAATGCCCCGGCCGCACCACGGCGCCCAACCTGGGCATGGCCATCAAGCTCTCGGAGATCCGGCCCGACGTAATCCATTTGAGCTCCTGCATGGTGAACGCCAAACCCGCCTGCCCCTACGTGAGCCCCGTCGAGCTGGCCTCCATCCTCGAAGCCAAAACGGGCATTCCCGTCATCCTGGGAACCCACGAGTACCATTAAGCCGGGGGGCGGTCGGCCGGAGACCGAAGACAGGCGGCCTACGGTACGGGGAAGCCCATCCGAAGACCATCCCCTGGGGAAGTCACGAGGGCTCGGCGAGCAGCCGGGGGCATCCACTTTTCCACGAGCCCCGGGAGTCTTCCGGCCCCACCCCACCGTACTCCGCCATCCCCGCCTGCCGGCTTCCCGCTTCCCGGCTTCCCGCTTCCCAGCTTCCCGGAAAAGCTATTTCTTCATCTTCTCGATGATCTCCTCGACTTCCTTGGCTCCTTCCACGTAAAAGGCCTCTTCCGAAGGCTCGATCTCCTTGAGAAGTCGCAGAAACTCTCCCGCATGAACCAGTTCCTCCCGGGAAATGTCTTCCAGCACTTCTTTGGCCAGTTCGTTGTCCGTCGCCTCGGCCAGCTGCATATAGAGCTGCACGGCTTCGTATTCAGCGGCGATCATGAAACGAATGGCACGCACCAGCTCGCTGTGGCTCACCTTGCGATCCGGAGTCAAATGGGTGAGGGCACTTCCAAATTCCGGCATGACACACCTCCGTAAAGATTGGGTTGATCACAATCAAAGGGGACCCGGCAGCCCTTCGCATTCTCAGTCCCTGGTCCCCTGCATCCATTCGATGGTTCGGGCCAGGCCGTCTGCGAGGTCCACCCGGGGCCGCCAGCGGGTGGCCCTTTCCAGGGCGGAGATGTCCGCCCTCGAGTGGCGAATGTCCCCGGCTCGCTCTTCCAGGAAGCTAAGCTTCGAGGAGCTGCGGGTGAGTTCCCGAATCAAGGCGGCCAAATCGAGGATGGACGTGCCGATTCCCCGACCGATATTGTATACGCCGGGCTGGATTTCGGGGTGCGACGGGTCCGGGCACGCTACCCGCAGATATCCTTCAACCACATCGGAGACGTATACGAAATCTCGGGTTTGGAGCCCGTCTCCAAAGATGGTGATGGGTTCTCCCCGGGAGGCCATTCGGATGAACCTCGATATCACGCCGCTGTAGGGGCTGGACGGGTCCTGGAGAGGGCCGTAAATATTGAAGCAGCGCAGAGAGACTCCGATGGGGCTGCGGCCCACCTGCCGGGACGCAAGATACTTCGCAAGGCCGTAAGGGCTCAGGTGAACGGTGTCGTCATCGGCATATTCTTCGAGCAGCGGGAGCCGTTGATCGGTGCCGTATTCCGCGGCGGATCCCGCGAAAACGAAGGCCCTGAACCCCAGGGCTTCGGCCTGGCGGAGCATCTCGACGACCGCCGTGCAGTTGGTGTCCATGGTTTCTTGGGGATGGTCCAGGGAGTAGGGCACGCTGACGATGGCGGCCAAGTGGAAACAGTAGTTCAAATGGGGATGTTCGGCCTTAAGCTGGGGCAAGAGTCCGGGTTCCGTCACGGACCTCCGGTAGAAGCTGAACCCGGGACGACCCTGCATGGACCGGATGTTTTCCAGCTTCCCCGAGAAGAGGTTGTCCACCCCCACGACCCCGAATCCCAATTCCAGAAGCCGAGAAGCCAGATGACTGCCCACAAACCCCGCAACTCCCGTGACCACTGCCGCCTTCTTCTCAGTTGTTTCCCCCATGTCTCTCCGATCCATCCTCCGGTAGACTCCCACCCGGTGGCCCATGCGCACACTCCGGTCGTTGACACACGCCGGAGAATCCCACAAGGGGAGGAAGCCGTCAAAGGACCCGGGATGCTGCGGAAGCATTTCGAGAACGGGGGGGCCTAGACGATTTCCTTCCGGGAGATTTCAAGGACCTGTTCCACCAGGCCCCGGACC
>JARKQW010000505.1 GCA_029974695.1 Syntrophobacteraceae bacterium
CTCCTGATCTTGTCTTCCAACGGGCGTTTTGGCGCCCAAAGGCCCGGGTTTGCACGCGCGGGATCGCCGGTTGTGCGGTTCTTCCCGCAGGCTCCGAACGACTCCGGAGAAACGGCTGTCCGCTCCTATGCCCGGGGTAGATCCTCATCCCGGCGTGCCCCGGATTCGGTCCGGTCGCCGGAATCCGTGCGAAGTGTTTGAATCCCCACTTCGGCAGGCAGGGCGGCGATCGTGCGCCGTTCTATGGAACCGTACACGGGATTTTAAGGAGGAGTCATGCCCGGCGAAATCAAGAGAGCGGATGCCGTGTTCGAAGGAGGCGGAGTCAAGGGGATCGGCCTGGTGGGGGCCGTCGCCGTGACCGAGGAGAAAGGGTATCGATTCGAGAACGTGGCCGGGACCTCGGCGGGAGCCATCGTCGCCGCTCTCATCGCCGCAGGCTACAAGGCAGGCAAGCTCAAGGAAATCATTGAAGGCCTGGACTACAACGATTTCAAAGACAAGGGAATGTTGGACAAGATCCCCATCATCGGTTTCGCTCTCAGCCTGGGGTTCGAGAAAGGAATCTACGAGGGAGATTTCTTCGAAAAATGGTTGAGAGAGCTGCTGCTCAAGGCCTCGCCGCCCGTTCGAACCTTCAAGGACTTGCGAACGGGGGAGCAGGACCCCCGGTATCGCTACAAGCTCCAGGTCATTGCCGCGGACGTTACCCGGGGAATGATGCTGGTCCTCCCCCGGGATATCGAGGACTACGGCATCGAACCCGACGATCTCGATGTGGCCTTGGCGGTTCGAATGAGCATGAGCATTCCGTTCTTCTTCGAGCCGGTGATCCTCAAGGACAAGCACGGCCTCGATTGCTACATCGTGGACGGCGGGGTCCTGAGCAACTTTCCCGTATGGCTGTTCGACGACAAGACGGCGGATCCCCCCTGGCCCACCTTCGGCTACAAACTGGTGGAGCCCGATTCCGGAAAACCCAATCGCATCAACGGGCCCATCACCCTGTTTGCCGCCCTGTTCAACACCATGATGGACGCTCACGACGCACGTTACATCGAGGACGCGGACTTTGTGCGCACCATCACCATCCCCACCCTGGGAGTGAGGACCACCGAATTTGATCTTTCCCGGAAGCGAAGCGACAACCTGTATCAATCCGGCCGCGGGGCGGCGGAGAAGTTTTTCGAACACTGGGACTTCGCCAACTACAAGAAAGAGTATCGGGAAAAGGAAGCGATGGGTCGCCGGGCGAGAGTCTCGGCCTAGACCCGCCCTCTTGTATCTGCGATCAGGCGGGGATAGATCGCCGCCTCCGAGCGAACCCGGAAGGTTCGCAACCATTGGTCGGGGGTCGAGGTTGCAAGGCCGATCCCCCTGAAACAGGTCCCAATGCGGCGTTGACCCGTGGCGCGAAGCTTGCGGATCCGAAGGCGCATGCAAGCGAGTGACATCGGGTCCAATGGCCTGGTTGGCAGAGCCGGAGGCGGAGCCGGCCGGGACAGGGACCCGATGGGGGCAACGCCGCATTGGCGACGCCGCAGGCGGCGCCAACAGGAGGTTGACCCATGGGGACGGACCGTCCCGTGAACAAGGGTGGGATTGCGCCTTACACCCTCTGAACCCGCGGGACGTGCCGTACGGAGACCCGGCTCCTGAGGTCGGCCATACGGAGACCTGACCCCTAGTGCCGTTCCGGGAATACCCCCTTCGAGGAAAGTCGGGGGATGTAGGGGGGGCGTAAGCGCATCCCAATCCCTACCCCCCACCCCGAAGGGGAAATCAAACCGGTTGACAATGAAACGGCATCGAGGGAGGGACCCCCTTTCCCCGCCGGGAGAAGGTCGGGGCAGGGGCTGCTTTCCTTGGTCGCAAGAAAGATCGGAGACGTCATGAGACTCACCGAAGAGCTCGAGAAAGAATACGGGACCCTGTTCGATACCTGCCGGGTGCGGGACGAGAACCGACGGGAGGTCGACGAAACGGTCAAGAAGATCCTTCGGAACCGACATCGGTACGAAGGGGTCGGTGCCCAGACGGGGGTTCCGTGGTACGTGATTGCCGTCATTCACAGCCTCGAATGCGGTCTAAAGTTTGACAGACATTTGCACAACGGCGATCCCCTTTCGAAAAAGACCAGGAACGTGCCCCAGGGACGTCCCCCCGGAGATCCGCCCTTCACCTGGGAGTTTTCGGCCCGGGACGCCCTCACTTACGACGATCTCACCCGGTGGACCCACTGGGGGCTTGCCGGGACCCTTTATCGCCTCGAGGCATACAACGGATGGGGCTATCGCAGGAACGACTACGGCGTCCTTTCCCCCTACCTGTGGTCTTACTCGAATCATTACACCCGGGGGAAATTCGTTCGGGACCGGGTTTTCGATCCCGAAGCCCGTTCGAAACAATGCGGGGCCGCCGTTCTGCTCAAGGCCCTCGAGGAAATTGGGGCGGTGGAATTCGCGGAAACTCCTCCAAAACGCCCCGCCGAAAAAGGTCGTCCGGCCTATCCGGGCAAAATCCTTAAGCAGGGAGAAAAAGACAGCGAATCGGTGCGAATGTTGCAGCTGCGCCTCAACGAACTGGGCTGCGGTCCCATCGATCCGGACGGGGATTTCGGAAGCATCACCGCAGCCGCCGTGCGTCTCTTCCAGGCCCGATCGGTGGGAAACGACGGAAGCCCCCTGAAGATGGACGGTGAGGTGGGACCCCTGACCTGGGAGGCCCTCTTCGGGAGAAGGACCCTGACTCGATTTGTCCCTTCCGCCTCGGGAGATCCTTTACTGGTGAAGGCCATCGAGGTTGCTCGATCCCAGATCGGGGTCCTCGAGGACCCGCCGGGGTCGAACCGGGGAGCCCAGGTCGAGGAATACCAGCGAAGTGTGGGCATTCCACCCGGAGAACCCTGGTGTGCCGCCTTTGTTTACTGGTGCTTCCGCCGGGCGGCGGAGCAGTTGGGAATCGCCAATCCCGTCCTCCGCACCGGAGGCGTCCTGGACCACTGGAACCGGGCCTATGAAGAAGGCATCCGCCGGGTGACCCGGGAACAGGCCATGGAAGATCCGTCCCTGGCTCTTCCCGGGTTCATCTTCATCATCGACACGGGGGCGCCGGGCGGGGCAGGGCACACGGGCCTCGTCGAAAAGGTGGACGGTGGCATGTTGGTGACCATCGAAGGCAATACCAACGAAGGCGGCGGCCGGGAAGGAATCGGAGTATTTCGGCGCAGCAAGAGAAAGATTCTGGATATTAACAAGGGATTCATCGATTATAGGAGAGCGTGATCCGACGAAATGAGGGCCCGGAACCCCCGGAGGCGAGAAGGTGACCCAGACTCCAAAGACTTTCCAGAAGCCTGTGAAACCTCGCGGTTCCCAGGTCCTGGACAGCCTGAAAAGCCGCATATCCCCGGGCCTGCCTTACGGGGAAGCCTTTCTCCGGTTCCGGGAACTCTTCCTGGTGGTGGGAGAAAGAGGGCTGGGACTGGCCGTGAACCTTCTGGTGCTGGTCCTGGTGGAACGGAGTCACGGTCAGGCGGGGCTGGGCGTCTTTTCCTATCTCTGGTCCTTCTATCACCTCACGGCCTATGTGGCTGAGTGGGGAATGTCTCCCTACGTGGAAAGGGAGACGGCTCTTCACTACGGCTATGCAGGCAAACAGCAGGAAGTCCTGCGCGACGGTTTCCAGCAGGTCTTCCTCATGGCCCTTCTTGCCGGGGTCCTGTGCATTGCCTCGGCGGCCTACGACACGACCCACACCCGCATCGAAGAAAAGATGGGGGCCTATTTCCTCATCGGTCTTGCCGTTCCCCTACACAACCTGAACAAGTTGCGCCTGGCCTTTCTCAACGGCCAGGGGCGCCACGAGGAGGCGGCCCGGCTTCAGGGGAGAAAGCGGCTGGTATTCCTGGGGACTTCCTTTTTGCTGATGGCGACGGGCCTTCAGCCGTCGTACCTGGTGGCGGCTTTCCCGGTGAGCGAGCTGATCCTGGCCCGGGCCGGGAGAAAGAGGCAGAGACTTCCGGCGCTTCGCTCGGTGTGGGTGGGCGTCGAGCCCCTGAAGAAGACCCTAAGCCAGGGCTCCCGGCTCCTCCTGACCGACGACGCCCTGGACGTGGTGCTCTACCTGGACCTGCTGATCCTGGGATTCTTCGTGCCCGCATGGGACCTGGGGGTGTATGCCGAGGCCTCGATCCTCGCCCGCTTCTTTCTCCTGATTCCCACGAGCATCCGTCCCGTCTTCCGCCGGAGATTCTGCGTCCTGGCTTCTCGATCCGAGCATTTGCAGGCCGCAGCGTTGTTCCACAAGGCGGCCCTTCATCTCTTTGCCCTGCATTCCTTTGTGATTCTCCTTTTGCTCCTGTTCTACCCGGAGATTCTTCGGTTCTTCTTTTGGACCCGGGGAGAGGAGCTTTCCTCCTTCCGCGTCTTCGGAATTCTGGCTCCGGGTCTTCTTTT
>JARKQW010000015.1 GCA_029974695.1 Syntrophobacteraceae bacterium
CATCCTCCAGCCAGCTGATCAGACGGGCAAGCGTCCGGATGGAACCCCCAAGGACCTGCTCTGCATAATGCGTCTCCATGGGAATCGTCCTTTCTTTTGATCGGCTCGGGAACCAACGCGCTCAGCCTGCGGTATTTGTACGGCTGCAAATATCAGCCCATGACTCGGCAAAATCGTCAATTGAGGGTGAATTTTTTTATCGACGTTGAGAATTCCCTATGGTATGGTGGCGGCGATTATTGCTCCCCTAAAATCTATCATCATTTTTTTGTGGTCAAGGTCCGTGTTGGAAACTGGTGCTGCTGTTTGGGCTCCTTTGTGCTCTGCGGGAATTTTTCGGCAGCGGGGGAGTACGCCTTAAGGTACGAATAATCCTTGGTTTCAAAAGGCCATGGAAATCTTTGTCCGTTCACTCCCATTTCCAAGCATCCCTCAGAGATTGTGCTCTCGGGGGCCGGATTTCTCCCGAAACCTTGTCCCTGTTCTTAAAGCGTTGTCATTGGCTCGACGGGGAACGGCCCTCCCGTTTTGTTGTCACGCCGATGAAATTCGATCCATCCATAGAATCTATGAGAACGCAGAGAGGCCGCGACCGCACGCAAAGGGGTGAGAATCACCTTGATAATCCCGAATAAGCAAGAAATCCTCCAACAAATCTCCCGGGTGAAAGACCTTCCACCTTTGCCTTCCTCCCTCGAACGGCTGCTGGCGGTCGTCCAATCCCAGGTGACCACACCGGAAGAGCTCGAAAACATCATTCACTACGATCAATCCCTGACTGCAAGAGTCCTCCGGGTGGCCAACGGGGCTTACTACGGGAACCGGGGAAAGGTAACCACGATTTCCCGGGCCATTGCCCTCATGGGATTCGACCAAGTGAAGTCCGTTTGTCTGCTGGCTTTGCTCCTTCAGGCCTTCGAGCATGGTCCGACGCTTTCGGCAGCCGAGCGGGAAAGCTTGTGGAAGCATGCCTTCTGCACGGCAAGGCTTGCCGGCAGAATGGTGGAGAGGAGACCGTGGGCTACCCGGGAAAAAGCCTACTTGTTCGGCCTACTGCATGATTTGGGAAAGCTCGTGATGTTGATCTATTTTCAAGACTATTACCTGGCTCTCCAAGATCTGGCCCGGGAAAAAAAGGTTTCCTTCCGTTGCATGGAGCTGCAATTCGGCCTGACCCACACGCGGCTGGGAAGATGGGTTGCCGTGAAATGGGGTTTCCCGGAAGTGTTCCAAAACGTCATGGAGTTCCATCATACCCCCTGGGAGAGTTCCTCCCACCGGCCTGAAGTCAAGCTCATCGCCCTGGCCGACATTCTGGCCAACTCTCGGAACTTCCCCGATCCGGCCTCCCATGAAATCGCCGCCGATTGTTGCAGGGACCTGCATGTAGGGGAGGACGAATGGGAGGATTATCGATCCGCGGTGCCGGAGGTGTGGTTGGAGGTCGAGCATTTGTGGAGGTTGCTGAGTTAGAGGAACCAACATGGACCAGCTGATGCAAGAAGCGGTACGAATGGGCCTGGTGGGCGCCCAGGCCCAATCCGAAGAAGCCACCCTGTTCCTCGGGATGATTCAGAGATTTGTGGAGCTCCTGGCCCAGAAGAAGGGCAGAACGAACCTCTGTAAGGAACTGGTTCGAATCGTCATCGAGGAAACCAGCTTTGACAACTGCTCCATTGTTCTGTGGAATGCCCAAACCAAGAACCTGGTCCTCGAGGCCGCCTACGGTCTTGAAGATCTCCTGGGCACGGATTCGGCCTCGGCCTACCACCGGGACCTTGCGTTCCCGGTAGGGGAAGGCATTGCGGGACGGGTTTTTGCCGAAAAAACGCCCATCTTTGTGGACGAGTCCCTCCCGGCTTCCATCCCTCCCGTGGAGGATGCGGTGATCCATCCTGCCTCTCTGGCCTGTCTGCCTTTGCTGGACCTGGGGGTCCTGTGTCTGAGCGCCTCTCAGCCCGATCGATTCTCCGACGCCCTCAAAAGGAATTGGGAACACCTCAGCAAGATCATGGGTTATCTCATTCTGGGAGCATCCCTATTGCCGGATGATTCGCCGAAAACCCGGTGCCCGTCGCCCCTGGAAGCAAACGGGACAACCCGCTCCCCGGATCCCCTGTCGTCCTTCTCGTCCAATCTGTCGGAACAGGCCCTGAACCGCACGCCTCAGGGCATCTGCATCCTCGATCCCCTGGGAAACATCCTCCGGGTCAACCAAACCATCGAAACGATTCAGGGAGGCACCGGAAGCGACCTGATAGGCCGCTCTCCTGCGGTTCTTTTCCGAGACCCCCGAATATTTCGAACCCTTTTCGAAGACGTGAAGCGCTACGATCGCCAGGAGAGGAACGACGTCTCCCTTGTGAGCTCCCGGGGGGCGGTCTATCAGGCAGATGTCTTTCTCACCGGCCTGCACCAGGACGGGAAAGTCGTCGCCTACCTGTTGGTCATCAACGACATCACCCAGAAAAAGGCCTTCGCGGAGAAGCTGGTGCAGACGGAAAAGCTGGCCGCCCTGGGCACAATGGCCGGTGGAGTGGCCCACGACTTCAACAACCTTCTCATGGCGATCTTGGGAAACATCCAACTGGTCATGCCCAGCGTGGGGGACGAGGAAATCCGCCGGCGGCTCCAAAACATCGAGAAGGCCGTTCACGACGGGGCCCACACCGTTCGAAGGCTCCAGAAGCTCACGGAAAAGGACCGTGATTCCCAGGCCGCTGCCATTCCCGCAGACCTGGTGGAAGTCGTGTCGGACGTGGTGGAGCTCACGCGGCCCCGCTGGAAAGATGCCATGGAAAGGCACGGGAGCTCCATCGCCTTCAAGTTGGAGCTCGAGCCCGATTGCCTGGCCGCCATCCACCCCTCGGATTTGAGGGAGATCCTCACCAACTTGATTTTCAACGCCATCGAGGCCATGCCCGAGGGGGGCACCATTACCTTCCGGAGCCGGTCTTTTCAGAAACACGTGGTCCTGGAGATTGCCGATACGGGCATCGGCATGGGAGAAGAGATCCAAAGCAAGATATTTGATCCCTTCTATACCACCAAGGGCATCGGCAATTCGGGGCTGGGACTCAGCGTATGCTGGAGCCTTGCGAACCGGGCCGGGGGAGACATTTCCGTGAAAAGCAGGCCCGGAAAAGGAACGGTTTTCTTTATCCAGCTTCCCAAGGCCCCTCCTCCCACCCGGACCTCCGAATCGAGAAGGGTAGGCGACGAGAAGCGTGCCTGCCGGATCCTGCTCGTGGAAGACGATCCGCAGATCATGGGAATTCTCAGGGACATGCTCCGCCTCAAAGGTCACAGGGTCACGGCAACGGAAAACAGCGAAAAGGCCTTGATTCTTATCGAAGAGGAAGATTTCGACCTGGTCCTGACCGACCTGGGAATGCCGGTGGTCAGCGGATGGGACATTGCCAAAAGGGCCAAGTCCAAAAGCCCCGAGGTTCCCGTGGTCATGATCACGGGATGGGGGGCCCAGTATGAAGAAGAGGACTTGACCGGGCGCGGCGTGGATTTACTCCTGTCCAAGCCCCTCAGCTGGGACAAGCTGCTCAAGAGTATCGAAAAGCTGCTCCACCGCTAGAGCCGCCCTTGATTGGTGTTCCTCTTAGACGACCATGGGCATGATCAGGCCCAGGTAACCGGGATCGTCCGCTCCCAGGAACACGGCCCCGTGGTAAGCATCCAGCCATTCAAAACGAACCTCGCGGCTCTCCATGACTTGAATGGCCTCCAGGACGTAGCGGACATTCAACGCAATGGAAAACTCCTCCCCTTGATACTCCACGTCCAGGACGTCGTTGGCATTTCCCAGTTCAGGGTTTCCGGCCTGCAAGGCAAGGGTGCCGTTGGAAACCATGAACTTCACATATCTCCACTTGCTGTTCGTGAACACGGCCATCCGTTTCAAGGCGGAATGGAGATTTTCCCAGCTTATCTCCAGGGAAAAAGGCCTTTCCCGGGGAATGATTTGCTCGTAGTCCGGATAGTCGGCATCCAGCATCCGAATGCTGAGAAAACTGTGGGGCGTCTTCAAGAGAAAAGAGCTCTCCTGAATCCCCAGGGAAACCTCGGTTTCTCTTTCCAGGATCCGGAGGATTTCTTGAATCCCTTTGCGCGGGATGATGATTCCCGGACCGACCTCCAGATTTCCCAAGGATTCCCGGGGAACCTGGACATAAGCCAACCGGTGGCCGTCTGAGGAAACGAAGCGAAGGTCGGAAGTTCCCACAGGCTGACAATAAACGCCCGCCACGCTGAAGGGATCATCCTCGGGGGAAATTGCGTAGAGGGTCTTCTGCAAAGCCTGTTTGAATGCCGAGAGATCGGCGGAAACCAGAGGGGCGTCCTGCGGAAGAGCCATATGCGGAAAATCTTCGGCGGCCAGGATTGCCAATTCGAACTGCGCCCTTGCCGCCGACAGGCAAAGCCGCTGGTTGGGAAGGCTTTCCATGAGGATCGATTCTTGCGGGATCTCCCGGACGATTTCCAGGAGCTTCCTGGCGGAAATGGTTGTGGCCCCCGGAGATTCCACTTTTCCCTCGGTCTGCGTCCAAATACTCAATTCGAGGTCCGTTGCGGAAAATTCCAACAGGTTGGTTTCGGAGGCCCGCAGAAGGCAGTTGGACAGGATCGGCATGCTGGTCTTCTTTTCCGTGATGCCCTGGACGCGCTGAAGTACCTGGATGAGGGGGCCCTTGTCGACTTGGAATTTCATGGTTCGTCCTCGGTTATGGTTGTAAAAATTTAGACTTACAAAGGTTCATCATCTTAATAGGGGGGTGTTCACATGTCAAAAATTTTGTCAGGTTTTTGATTTTACTGTTTATACTTGTGAACAGCCTCCCGACATCGGGCCGCCGGTTCTTTCCGATTTCTTCCCGGTCCCGGACGCTTCCCCGACTTGCACACAGGTTGTGAACACCGTGTGAACATATTTCCATAGGTTTTTTAATACTAAACATGTTTAATTCATATCAAATGTATCCAGCTGAAGTAAGGACTGGTAGATGATTTTGCCATAAATCAGATAGCAGAACCTTTTTCTCCCTTGACAAAAGGACCCTCCTCCAGTAGGTTTTAGCGTCGTTTATATGCAGAGAAGTGGTCGCTCTGCGGGTTCTGGGTGAATAGCATTTGTTCATGTGTAGATTGGGCGAGGCGAGAGGAACCGAAGTCTTCTAGCCTAAGATACTGAGTTTGTCACGTCCCTAATTCACATCCCCATTCACCGTTACAAAAGATCCGCGCCCGCGTCTGTCCTATGCCCGATAACGAGCCGAATCCTACAAGAAGGAGGTGTGTGGAGAAATCTTGAAAAATTTTGCCCTGTTGTTTCGTTCATGGCCCGAACAATAGACTGGAAAGCGTTCACAAGGATCCAGGAAAGCTTCTACCCGAGGGAGGAGAAACGAAATGGCCTATGATGCCGTAAGAATGAAGGACTGGCAGATTTCCGAAGCATCCGAAAAGAACATGCCCACCCCGTCCGACTGGCAGGATAGACTGTCTTTGCAGAAGGATGAAATCATCCCCATGGGGAGACTCTGCAAGTTGGATTTCATGAAGATCATCGAGCGCCTCAAGGACCGGCCCGATGGCAAATATATCGAGGTGACGGCCATCACCCCGACCCCTTTGGGAGAGGGAAAGAGCACTACGTCCGTGGGTCTCATGGAAGGGTTGGGAAAGCGGGGCAAGAATGTGGGCGGTTGTCTCCGTCAGCCGTCGGGCGGCCCCACCATGAACATCAAGGGGACCGCAGCCGGGGGGGGGAACGCTCTTCTCATTCCCATGACGGAATTCTCCATGGGACTGACGGGGGACATCAATGACATCATGAACGCCCATAACCTGGCCATGGTGGCCCTCACCGCCCGCATGCAGCACGAGAGAAACTACAATGACGAGCAACTCCAGCGGCTCACCCGAATGCGTCGGCTGGACGTGGATCCCACCCGGGTGGAAATGGGATGGGTCTTGGATTTTTGCGCCCAATCCCTTCGGAACATCATCATCGGCATCGGAGGCAGGCAGGACGGCTTCATGATGCAGTCCAAATTCGGAATTGCCGTGAGCTCCGAACTGATGGCCATTCTTTCCATTGTTCGCGACCTGCCCGACTTGAAGAAACGGATGAATGAGATCACCGTGGCTTTCGATAAGAGGGGCAAGGCGATCACCACCGGGGACCTCGAGGTGGGCAACGCCATGACGGCATGGATGCGAAACACCATCAACCCAACCCTCATGTGCACCGCCGAGTACCAGCCCTGCATGGTTCACGCGGGACCTTTCGCCAATATCGCTGTGGGACAGTCCTCCATCATCGCCGACCGAATCGGCCTCAAGATGTTCGACTACCACGTGACCGAGAGCGGATTCGCCGCGGACATCGGCTTCGAGAAATTCTGGAACGTCAAGTGTCGCAACAGCGGCCTCATTCCCCACGTATCCGTGCTCACCACCACCATCCGGGCACTGAAGATGCACGGCGGCGGCCCCAAAGTGGTGGCGGGGCTCCCGCTACCGGAGGCCTACACCAAGGAAGACCTAGGTTTGCTCGAGAAGGGCGTTCCCAACATGGTCCATCATATCAACACCATTCGCAAGGCGGGCATCAACCCGGTGGTGTGCATCAACGCCTTCCATACGGACACCAAGGATGAAATCGCGTTGGTTCGCAAATACGCCGAGGCAGCGGGGGCGCGCTGCGCCGTATCCGAACACTGGGCCAAAGGGGGCGACGGTGCCCTGGAGTTTGCCGACGCCGTGGTCGACGCCTGCAACGAGAAGAACGAGTTCAAGTTCCTGTATCCGCTGGAAATGAAGTTGAGAGACCGGGTGGCCATGATTGCCCGGGAAGTGTACGGTGCCGACGGGGTATCCTGGACACCCGAGGCCGAAGCCAAGGCAAAGTTGCTCGAGTCGGATGCCAAGTACGACGATTTCTCCACCATGATGGTCAAGACTCATCTGAGTCTCACCCACGACCCGACACGCAAGGGAGTTCCCAAGGGCTGGACCCTCCCCATTCGGGACGTCCTGATCTATTCGGGCGCCAAGTTCCTCTGCCCTTGCGCAGGAACCATCAGCCTGATGCCGGGGACTTCCTCGGATCCCGCCTTCCGAAGGGTGGATGTGGACGTGAATACCGGCAAGGTCACGGGACTCTTCTAAACACCGGTCCCCGAGTCTCTCGACAACGTTAGCGATCACCAAAGAGGCAGGACGAGATCGTCCTGCCCTCTTTCAGGGAGGAAAAACATGCCGGCCAAGCTGCTCAAAGGGGCCGAAGTGGCCAAGGAAATCCGCGAAGAGCTCAAAGCGGAAGTACGGCAACTCCAGTCCAAACATTCCGTAGTCCCGGGACTGGTCACCATCCTGGTGGGGGAAAACCCCGCGTCTCAGAGCTATGTCCGGGCCAAGCAAAAGACGGCCCACGAACTGGGGTTCTACTCCGTCCAGGACAACCAACCGGCGGACCTGGACGAAGAAGCTCTCCTGGGGCTCATCGACAAGTACAATCGAGACCCCAAAATTGACGGCATCCTGGTGCAGCTCCCGTTGCCCAAGCACGTCAATGAAAACCGGGTGCTCCTGTCCATCGACCCCGGCAAGGACGTGGATGCGTTCCATCCCGTCAATGTCGGAAAGCTGATGATCGGAGAACCGGACTATCTTCCCTGCACCCCTGCGGGAATCCAGGAGCTGCTGGTCCGTTCGGGAACTGAGATTTCCGGGGCGGAAGTGGTGGTGGTGGGTCGATCCAACATCGTAGGAAAACCCATCGCGGTCATGCTTATGCAAAAGAGCAGAGGGGCCAACGCCACGGTCACGGTTTGTCACACCCGGACCAGGGACGTCAAGTACCACACCCGCCGGGCAGACATCCTCATTGCCGCGGCCGGGGTCACGGAATACGTCAAAGGGGACATGATCAAACCCGGGGCGGTGGTCATCGACGTCGGGGTCAACGAAGTGGGCAAGACTCCGGACGGCAAGCGGATCCTCAAGGGAGACGTGGCCTTCGATGAGGCGGTGGAAATCGCCAGCGCCATCACTCCCGTACCGGGAGGCGTCGGTCCCATGACCATCACCATGTTGATGAAGAACACCGTTCGTGCCTGCAAGGTACACAACAAGATCAAAGACTGAGGTCGGTCATCCTGCCGACCTTATGGAAAAACCCGTGGAGGTCCGAAGTACGGCTCCTCACGATTGAGGGTCCACAATCCCCGTCCAGCCGGTGTCCGCCCCGGATCGAATCCGGGGCCCGCCGGATTCACGATCGGTTATGGTTGCATCAGTGGATGCCCATTCCTGGGGGGCTTTACCGGATCTGCGGGTTTTTCTTTTGACCCGGTGGAGGGTCCGCCCCGTGATCCAAAGGCCTTGGAAGCTTCTGTTGATCGATGATGACCCCGGCATCCGCAAAGTCATGACGATTTCCCTGGAAGACGCCGGATACACCGTTTGGACGGCCCCGGACGGGGAATCGGGCATCCGGGCCTTTGAGGAGAAGTCCCCGGACATCGTCATCACGGACATCCGGATGCCGGGAATGAACGGCATAGAGGTCCTGCGCAGGATCAAGGAGCTGGACCCGGACAAGGAGGTCATCGTCGCCACGGCCTTTGGAGATTTGGACCTGGCCGTCGAGGCGCTCCAACTGGATGCTTCCGACTTCATCACCAAGCCCATTCACGAGGACGCCCTGTTTGTTGCCCTCAAACGGGCCCAGGAGCGCTACTCCACCCGCAAGGAGCTGCGGGACTACACGTCCCTCATCGAAGAGCGATGGATGCAGACGGCCGAAGAGCTGGCCAAGACCTTCCATTTTCAGAAGATGCTCATCGACAGCTCCATCGACGGGATCGTCGCCTGCGACCCGGCCGGCAAGGTGATGGTTTTCAACAAGAGTATGGAGCAGATGCTGGGCTACCCGGCAAAGGAAGCGGTGGGAAAGATGCTCCTGGACGATTTCTTCTGGTCCGGGGAAGACAAAAAATTCCACCATAAGCTGGCCTCGGAAGAATTCGGGGGCAAAGATCGACTCTACCTCTACGAGTCCACCCTCCGGGACAGAACGGGCCACAAGATCCCCGTCCAGCTCTCCGCTTCGGTGCTGTTCCACGAAGGCCGGGTGGCGGGCATCGTGGGATTCTTTCGGGACCTGAGGGAGATTCGCAGGCTCACCCAGGAATTTGCCGACCAGGCCCGTCTCCTCCACCAGGACAAGATGATTTCCCTGGGAAAGCTGGCTGCCAGCGTGGTGCACGAGATCAACAATCCCTTGGCGGGGATCCTCAATTATACGCGCCTCATGATCAAGATGTTGTCCCGCGGGCCCCTGTCCCCCGAGTCCGCCGAGAGGTTCGCGGGGTATCTGCAACTCATGGAAAGCGAACTGAGCCGCTGCTCCAAGATCGTTTCCAACCTTCTGGCCTTTTCCCGCAAATCCACCCTCGAGTTTCGGGAGGTGGACGTCAACGAACTGGTCCTCAAATGCGTTCTCCTGAGCGAGCACCAGCTGACCCTGCAAAACATCCGAGTCGAGACCCGCCTCTCCGAGGGGCTTCCTTCCGTTCAAGGAGACTTCAATCAGCTCCAGCAATGCCTCTTCAACCTCATTCTCAACTCCATTGACGCCATGCCCCAAGGGGGGTCATTGACCCTTCGAACGTACCGGGAAGACCCAAAGGGTCGGGTGGTGATGGAAGTGCGGGACACGGGGTGCGGCATTGCCGAGGAGGATCTCCCCTATATATTCGATCCTTTCTTCACCACCAAGACCGAAGGCAAGGGATTGGGGCTGGGACTTTCCACGGTGTACGGGATTGTCGATCGCCACGGCGGCACCATCGAGGCCCGGAGCCGCCCCGGGGAGGGCAGCGTCTTTGTGATCCGGCTTCCTCTTCGCGTGGGGGGCGAAAGGGGCTCATCGGACCGACCGGGAAAGAATCCGGAGTGATGTCCCGGAAAGGATTCCCCAACCCATGACCCCGCAAATCCGGACCCCCTTGTTCGGGGGGATCGGAGGGGGAAGGGACTCAGGACGAGGGTCCCATGAAACCAGGGCCGGGCAGGGGATGGGCGGCCCCCGGCAAGCCCGCGCCCGCACTCCCTCCGGTGGGGCTTCATTCTTGACCCATGGCTTGTTTTAGGCTAGAGTTTTTATGGAAAAGACCCGTCCAGACGGGATTTGGGACTATCCCGGCCCCCCCGGGGCCGGCAGATTCCCCTGGCACGGGGTGGCGCCTGACCGGATCGTCCGTTTCTAGGGTCCAATCCTTCCTTCTCCGCAGCCGACTGAGCGCGCAAGCCGCCGTTCCCCCAGCAAGTTGCTTCCATGGCTGCCCTGGTCACGACTCGTTGAGCGCAAGAACCGGGCAAATACACCACCCCCCGGACACGGTCCCGCTTGGTGGGCTTTGCGAAAGGATCGGATCATCAGCAATGTTTCGAGGGTTTCTCAGCATTTATCGGAGCTTGATTTCCCGGCTCATTCTCCTGTCGGGTCTCGTTTTGCTCGTCAGTATTTTCACGTGGGCCTATTTCAACATCCAGTACCAGAAAAGGAATACCCTCGAAGCCCTCATCGAGTCCGTAGACCGATTGGGGAACACCATCCGCCTGGGAACCCATTACGCCATGATGCTGAATTCCCGGGAAGACATCAACGAGATCATCAAAAACACCAGTCGCCAGGAAGGGATCGAGAAGGTCCGGATCTTCAACAAACAAGGTCAGATCAAGTACTCCAATCTTCCCAGCGAAGTGGACCAGATTTCCAATATCAAAGACGATGCGTGCTATATCTGCCACAAGACGGAACCTCCCGTCTGGGAAGTTCCCATCGACGAACGGATTCGCCTCTTTCAGTCCCCTGCGGGGTACCGGCTTCTGGGGATCATCAGCCCCATCTACAACGAGCCCGGCTGTTCCACGGGCTGCCATGTTCATCCGGCGGACAAAAAGGTCCTGGGGGCCCTGGACGTGGTGGTGTCCCTCGAGAGCACGGATCGGGCCGTTTCGTCCTATGAGCGGCGCATCATCGCCCTGGCCATCGTGAGCTTCCTGGCCCTATCCACCATCATCGCCTGTTTCCTCTACCTGTTCGTCAATCGCCCCATCAAGAAGCTCATCGGTGAAACCCAACTCATCGGCCAGGGAAAGTTCCAATACCAGTCGGATACCGACGGAGGGGACGAAATCGGCGAGCTGTCCCGTGCCATCCATCAGATGGGAAGAAGGATCGTCGAGAAGCAGGAAGAGCTCAACAAGCAGCGGATGGAATACCAGGAACTGTTCGAAAAGGTTCCCTGCTACATCACGGTGCAGGACCGGAACCTGAGGCTCCTTCGCTACAACCTCGAATTCACAAGACGGTTTTCCCCCAGTCCCGGCGATTTCTGCTACGAGGTGTACAAGGGACGTTCGGAGCCGTGCGAAGTATGCCCGGTCCTCCAAACCTTCGAGGACGGGGGAACCCATTCCAGTGAAGAAGCCGGGATTACCAAGGACGGGGAGATCACCCACTGGATGGTGCGAACCTCCGCCATCCGGGATACCCGAGGGGAGATCTCCGCGGTGATGGAGGTGTGCCTGGACATCACCCAGATGAAACGGCTCGAGCACGAGATCCGACGATCCGAGGAGAAGTACCGGGACATCTTCAACAACATGCCCAATCCCGTCTTTGTCCTGGACAGAAAAACCTTGATCATTCTGGACTGTAATGAGAGTGTAACGCCTACTTACGGGTACCGGCGGGACGAACTGATCAAGAAATCATTCCTGGACTTTTTCGAGGACGGGGAACAACAACAGTGTGCCCTGGAGATGCGCAATTCGGACCATGTGAACCAGGTGAGGCACTTGGTCAAGGACGGCAGGACCATTTATGTGAACATGCACCTGTCTCCCTCGGAATACATGGGAAAAGAAGCCTTGCTGGTCGTGACCAGCGACATCACCAAGAGGCTTCAGGCCGAGCAGCAGCTCATCCAGGCGAGCAAGATGGCCACCCTGGGGGAAATGGCCACAGGGATCGCCCACGAGCTGAATCAGCCTTTGTCGGTCATCAAGACCGCCAGCAGCTTTTTGAGCCGGAAGGTCCGCAGGGGAGAGCCCATCAAGGGGGAGATCCTGCAAACCATGGCGGAGGAGATCGACGGCCATGTGGACCGGGCTTCCATGATCATCAATCACCTACGGGAATTCGGCCGGAAATCCGAGGTCAAGAGGGAACGTGTCCAGGTCAATGAGGTGCTTCAGAAGGCCCTGGATATCTTCAGCCAGCAGCTGAAGCTAAGAGAGATCCAGGTCGTCAAGGAGTTCCAGGAGGACCTGCCCCTCATTCTGGCCGTCGCGAACCCGTTGGAGCAAGTGTTCATCAACCTGCTGATCAACGCCCGAGACGCCATCGAAGAGAAAATCGAAAAGCTCGGTTCCACCCAGATCCCCAAGAGAATCCTCCTGAAGACCGGCTCCAAGAACGGCAAAGTGACCGTAGAAGTCCGGGATACGGGGATGGGAATCCCGAAACCGGTACTTGACAAGATCTTCGAACCGTTCTTTACCACCAAGAAAGTGGGCAAGGGCACGGGCCTCGGTTTGTCCATCAGTTACGGCATCGTCCAGGACTACGAGGGGACCATCCGAGTGGAGACCCGGGAAAACGAGGGTTCGAGCTTTATCGTGGAGTTTCCTGTTCAGAGTGAGGGCTGATGGCCGAAAAGAGTGAGACAATACTGTTGGTGGATGATGAAGAGGGCATTCGAAAGGTCTTGGGGATCTCGCTCATGGACAGCGGCTACCACGTGTTGACCGCTGCAAGCGGCGAGGAAGCCCTGGGGATTTTCAAGGAGGCCCGCCCGGAAATCGTTCTCACGGACATCAAGATGCCGGGGATGGACGGAATCGAGCTTCTCCGTCGCATCAAGGAGATGAGTCCGGACACGGAGGTCATCATGATTACGGGCCACGGAGAGCTCGACCTGGCCATCAAGAGTCTTCAATACGAAGCGGCCAGGTTCATCACCAAGCCCATCAATCACGATGCCCTGGATATCGCCCTCAAGCGTGTGCGGGAGAGAATCTCCATGCGAAAAGAGCTCCTGGAATACACCCAGGAGGTCGAGCAACTGGTGGAGGAAAAGGCGCAAAAGCTCATCGAAGCCGAAAGAATGGCCGCCATCGGCCAGACGGTGGCGACCTTGGCCCACGCCATCAAGAACATCATGGGCGGTCTCAAGGGCGGCATCTACGTGGTGGAAAAGGGGATCGAACTCGACAATAGAAAGTACCTGATGCAGGGTTGGCAGATGATCAAGGGCAACGTCAACAAGATCCACAATCTGGCCATGGATCTGTTGACCCTCACCAAGGAGCGGGAGCCCGACTACCGTTTGTGCGACCCCAACGAACCCGCCCGGGAAGTATACCAGCTCATGCTTCCCCGGGCTCGCGAGTGCGGGATTTCACTGGAATTGCAGCTCGATTCCCATCTAACCCCGGTGTATCTCGATCCCGACGGAATTCACTGCTGCATCCTAAACCTAGTGACAAACGCCATCGAAGCATGTATGTCAGTGGAATGCTCGACAAAACTGGGAGAAGTACTCATTCGCACCGTCAAGCAGAACGGATGGGCCGTTGTCTATGAAGTGATCGACAACGCCTGCGGCATGGATCAGGAAACCAGGAACAAGATTTTCCGGACCTTTTTCAGTACCAAAGGCACCAAGGGGACCGGGCTGGGACTCATGATCACCAGAAAAATCGTGCACGAACACGGAGGCATTATCCAGGTGGAATCGGAGAAGGGGTGCGGGACCCAGTTCATCCTTCGGCTTCCCGGGAGGGAGATGAGCCCCCGAGACGGCCGGGTATTTCCGGGGTAACGTTTGACCGAACCGTTTTGGGATGAAGAGAGAAACTTGGATCGTTGAAGCCTAAGGAGAAGGAACCATCATGCTGGAATACAAGAACATCCTTTTTTGCACGGATTTTTCCGAAGATGCCAACATCGCCTTTCTGCACGCCCTCAATTTGGCGAAAAAATACAACGCCAAATTGCACATTCTTCACGTGCCTCATTCCCCGTTCCGTTACCACCGGGTCGTCGTGGACGAGCATATCTCGGATGAGAAGTCCGACGAGGGACAGGCCTTTTACGACAAGGACGTGGAAGAGAAAGCCATGGAGCGCCTCAGGGCGACCTACGACAAGCGCATGGGCGATTTCGGCAACTACCTCTTGGTCGTGAAATCCGGAGCCCCCGACGTTGAGATCATTCGATATGCCAAGAAAAACGACGTGGACCTCATCGTCATGGGCACCTTGGGAAAATCGGAGCAAGATAGGATCGATCACGGGAGCACCGTGGCCAGCGTTTCCAAATATGCCCACTGTCACGTGATGGCCATTCGAAATCCGGCCAAGCAATTCATCCTGCCGGGCAAGATGTTCTAGAATCCCTGCCTTTTGTAACGCGGATCGAGTGAAGAATTCTGGAGGGAAGACCCATGGCGAAAAGAGTATTGGTGGTAGACGATGAACTGGACATGCGGCTGTTCATGACCACTCTTTTGGAAACCAACGGCTTCAAACCTTACGCGGCCGAGGATGGAAAGCAGGGACTGGAGCTTGCCCGAAAACACAAGCCGGCCCTCATCATCATGGATGTGATGATGCCCAAGGAGAGCGGGATTTACCTATATCGAGAGCTGAAAAACGATCCGGACCTCAAGAACATCCCCATTATCATGGTTTCGGCGGTGGCCAAAAAGACCTTCTTCCACTCCCAGAGAGTCCTGGACGAGTACGAGGGAGGCACCATTCCAGAACCCACGGAATACATTGAAAAACCACCCGAAGCGGACGAATTGCTGGGCGCCGTCCGGAAAATCCTGGGCTGAATCGACTGGAGGATTCTCCGCCGTCCACCCGCCGAAAAACAACCATTCCCGACCTCTCCTCCCCCGCTTGCGGGGGAGTTCTTTGTTCCCGTATTCCTGAATCCCCTGCGAACCCCGGGTCGAGGCCAGGAACCCTCTCCTTTCAAAAGCCCCGGGCATAAGGCCTTCGCCCTCGCGGGTGCCCGAGGGGCGTGGAGGGACCCGGGGGAGTTCCCGTCCGCCGGAGGGCCCACGGCTCTCCGGACCCCATCCGTGCCCGGAGTCCGTCCCGCCGCCCGCCGCCTCGATCGGGATCGGGTGCAGTGTCCGGGATGGACTTCAAGGACACTCCTGGAGTAAACTCACTTACCAATAGGGAGGATAAGTCCACCGGGAACCCCGGGGAAGGTTCGACTTCCGGCAAGGATTCATTGAAGCAAGGAGGAAATCCATGGAAACACCGTTGCGCGTGGTCGTCATCGGAGGAGTGGCCTGCGGGCCCAAAACGGCATGCCGCCTTAAACGGCTGCTCCTGGACGCAGAGGTCACCATGATCGAGAGAGGTTCCCTGGTGTCCTACGGAGCCTGCGGGTTGCCTTACTACGTGGAAGGAGTCTTTTCCGACCTCGAGATGCTGAGCCGGACTCCCGTGGGAATTCCCAGAGACGCCGATTTCTTTCGGAAAGTCAAGGGATTCAAGACCCTCACGGGGGTGGAGGCCCTGCGTATCGACCGTCGCCAAAAGACCGTTCGGGTGAAACACTTGACTACGGGGGCCGAGGAAGACCTTCCCTACGACAAGTTGGTGCTTTCCACGGGCAGTCGCCCGTTGCGCCCGCCCATTTCCGGCCTGGAGCTCGATCGAGTCTGGTTCATGCGCCATCCGGAGGATGCCCGGAGCCTGGTGAAGCGGGTGGAAGAGGAAGGGCTGCGGCGGGCGGTGGTCATCGGAGCGGGGTACATCGGCATCGAAATGGCCGAAGCGCTCATTCAGCGGGGGCTGGAAGTGAGCCTGGTGGAGATGGCCGATCAGATCATGCCCCAGTTTCTGGACTACGAGATTGCCGCACTTTCGGCCAAGCATCTGCGACAAAAGGGAGTCCGGGTAATCCTGGGGGAAAGGGTTTTGGGCCTGGAAGGAGAGTCGAAGGTCACAGGGGTCCGGACGGACCGGCAGAGCGTTCCCGCGGACCTGGTGGTCATCGGAGTGGGCGTCCAACCCAACGAGGAGCTGGCCCGGGAGGCTGGGCTGCAATGCGCTCCCCGGGGCGGCATCGTGATCAACAGCCACTGTCAGACCAGCGATCCCGACATCTATGCAGGAGGGGACTGCGTGGTGAATCGCTCCACGGACCCCGCCTGCCGGGATCTCCTGTTCTTTCCCTTGGGGTCCACGGCCAATAAGCACGGGAGGGTCATCGCCGACCACATCGCCGGGATTTCTTCCCCGTTTGCCGGGGTTTCGGGGACGGCCATCTGCAAAGCCTTCGACTACAACATCGGCCGCACGGGCCTGACGGAGAAACAAGCCCGGGAAAAGGACCCGGACATCGTGACGGCCATCTGGTCCGGTCCCACTCATCCCCATTACATTCCCCACAACCGCCCCCTGGTGATCAAAATGGTGGCATCCCGCAGGGATCGAAAACTGCTGGGGGTCCAGGTGGTTGGGCCGGGTGAGGCGGCCAAGCGCCTGGATGTGGCTGCCACGGCCCTCTTCTTCCAGGCCGGCGTCGATCAGATCGCCAACCTGGACCTCGGGTACGCGCCGCCTTATTCTTCCCCGCTGGATCCCCTGGCCGCCGCCGCTCATCTCCTGTTGAACAAGATGAACGGAATTGCCCGTTCCATCTCTCCCCTGGAAGCCAAGGAACGGATGGATCGAGGGGACGACATCCTTCTGCTCGACGCCAGGACGCCCCAGGAATTCCAGAAGATGAGACTTCCCCACGAAAAGGTGGTGCACATTCCCTTGGGGGCCCTCAGGGAGCGGGCCAACGAGCTTCCCCGGGACAAGGACATCATCGCGTTCTGTATGCTGAGCATGCGGGGCTATGAAGCGCAAAGGATTTTGAACGCAGCGGGCTTCGACCGGGTGTGGTTCTTCGAAGGGGGGCTGGTGGCCTGGCCCTTCGAGGTCTGGACGGCGATCTGATTTCGGTCCGTGGTCCTTCCCCTAGAGGGCTCGAAGAAGGATTTCCCCCAGTTCCTCGTCGGTGAGAGGAACGGGATTTCCTTTCATGCTGCTTGCCTTCCGGGCCCGGGCGGCCACGACGGGAATGTCTCCGGAGGTGACGCCGAAGGCGGACAGGGAGGGAATGCACAGGTCCGAGCAGAGGGACTGCAGGCGGTTCACTGCGTCTTCGGGGGTGGCGGATGCCTTGCCCGTGAGCAGGCGAGCCGTTTCCGCCAACCGGTCCAGGACGGGGGAGAGGGGATTTCGGGACCGAAGCGCCTGCGCGTTGGCTTCGAAAACGAGGGGAAGCAGCCGGGCACATACTGCGCCGTGGGGAGCGGGAAACATTCCGCCCAGGGTTCCTGCCAGCCCGTGGACGGCCCCCAGCCGCGCATTGGCCAGGGCCAACCCGCTAAACAGGCTTCCCAGGGCCAGGTCTTCCCGGGCGCGAGAGTCCGATCCGTTCCGGAAGGCGCGGGGCAGAGCCCGGGCCACCCGGGGGATGGCTTCCCGGCAGAGGGAATCGGTGAGCGGGTTGGACGCGTTGCTCAGGAAGGGTTCGATGAGCTGGGTAAGGGCATCCATCCCCGTGCTCGCCGTGACGGTCGGGGGCAGGCTGTGGGTGAGAAGAGGATCCACCACGGCCAGGCGGGGCAGCATGGAAGCGTTGCGCAGGCTCACCTTGACCCCGTGCTCCCGGGAGGCGAGGACGGCGTTGCGTGTGACTTCGGAACCGGTGCCCGCCGTGGTGGGAATGGCGACGAAGGGGAGAGAGGGAACGAGCAGCGGTTTTCCTTTTCCGATGACCTCGAGGTAGTCGAGCAGGGGTCCGTCGTTGGGGCCAAGAGCCGCGATGGCTTTGCCCGTGTCCAGAACGCTGCCTCCGCCGATTCCCAGGACCACCCGGCACTTTTCGTCTCGAGCCAGGCGAACTCCTTCCTCCACCAGGTCCGTGGTCGGTTCCCCCCATACGGAAAAGGTCACTACTTCGAACCCCTTTGGGTGAAGGACCTCCTCGAGACGCCTCGCTCGTTCCCGGCCCCTGCCGTGGACCAGCAGGGCTTTCTTTCCCAGATCGTCAACGAGAGACGGGATCTCCTCGAGGGTCCCCGGCCCGAAAAGGATCCGGCCTGCGGCGGCAAACTCGAATCTCATGGCCTATCCCCACCCGTCCTCGCCGGGGAAAACATTGCGATACTGGATGCTCGATCGAGGCTCCGCCATCATGTCCTCGACCCGCTCCCGCCATTGGCGGTAGTGAGCCGTCTCTTTGTGTTTTGCCGGGTCGTCCGGGGTCCGGTATACCTCCACCAGCACGAACCGAGTTGGATCCTCGATCTGTTGAATCACGTCGAAACGGGCGATCCCCGGTTCCAACACGCTCCGGGCTGCGTTCTCCAGCGAGGCGGCTTTGAAATCTTCCACCCGATCCGGTTTCACGTGCACAAAGACATGGACAACGAACATGACCC
>JARKQW010000054.1 GCA_029974695.1 Syntrophobacteraceae bacterium
CGTCCGGACGTGTTGCCCACCGGCAGGAATTGTTACTCCATCGATCCCGAAACCATCCCCACAAGGCCCGCCTGGAAAGTGGGCGTAAAGCTTGCCGATGCACTTTTGGAAAGACACAGAAAGGAATCGGGCACGTATCCCGAGAACCTGGGCATGATGTGGATGGCCTCGGACATCATGTGGGCGGACGGCGAGGAGATGTGCCAGCTCATGTACCTCATCGGTACCAGGCCGATTTGGACCGACAATGGGCGCGTCAAGGGATTCGAGGTCATTCCCCTGGAAGAGCTCAACAGGCCTCGGGTGGATGTGACCGTGCGCGTTTCGGGCATAATCCGGGATTGCTTTCCCGGCGCCATCGATCTTCTGGACGACGCCATTCGGGCCGTGGCGGCCCTCGATGAGCCCCTTGACCTGAACCCCGTGAGGAAGCATACGCTGGAGCAGCTCGAATCCAACGACGGTTCCGGAATGGAAGAGGCGTTGCGGGACGCCACTCTCAGGCTCTTCACGAGCAAGCCGGGCACGTACGGCAACGGTGTGAACCTTGCCGTCTATGCCTCTGCGTGGAAGGAAGAATCGGATCTTTCCGAGATCTACATTCAATGGAACGGCTACGGTTACGGGAAGGGAGTTTACGGAAAGCCCTCCCAACGCCAACTCGTGAGACAGCTCAAGTCCGTGGACCTCACGTTCAACAAGGTGGTTTCCGACGAATACGACCTGCTGGGATGCTGCTGCTATTTCGCAACCCAGGGCGGCATGGCGGCCGCCGCCAAGCACATGTCGGGCAGGGAGGTCAAGAGCTACTACGGAGATACGAGGGACCCCGAGCACGTTTCGGTGCGCGATCTGGCAGACGAGATCAAAAGGGTCGTCCGGACCCGATTGCTCAATCCCAAGTGGATCGAGGGAATGAAGCGGCACGGCTACAAGGGAGCAGGAGATATCTCCAAAAGAGTCGGGCGTGTCTATGGATGGGAAGCCACCACAGGCGAGGTTGACGACTGGGTTTTCGACGATATTGCCAGGACGTTCCTTCTTGACGACGAAAACCGAAGGTTTTTTCTGGAGAACAACCCCTGGGCGATCGAGGAGATCGGGCGAAGACTGCTGGAGGCCTACGAGCGAGGATTGTGGGAGGCGGACGACTTGGTCCTCGAATCGCTCAAGGAAAGGTACCTCGAGACGGAAGCCTGGATCGAAGAGAAAATGGACGGCGTGACCGGAGATTTTCAAGGAGGCGCCGTGGACATCCTCGGCGCCGATGACGTGGCCGACTGGAACAGACGCCTCGAAGACGTGAGGCGCACCATCAGAGAAGAGAAGGCCTGACGGAGAACTTCGTCCTGAATGTCGGGAAGGAGATGGCCGAGCTCCTCCTTAGGGTGCTCCCCGTGACCTTCGTGGCGCTATTCGGCACCGAGCTGCTGGTGCAGCTCGGTATGATGAAGAAGCTCGAGTGCCTGGGAAGGCCCCTGACCCGAATCTCCTGTCTTCCCCCTGTAACCGCCATGACCTTCCTGGCGGGGATAGGCTCCGTCGTCGCCGCCAATACCATGTTGGCGGCATACCACAACGACGGCATGATCGAGGACAGGGAGCTCATCCTCTCGTCACTCTTGAACAGCGTTCCCATTTATCTCAAGGAACTTCTAACCTACCATTTTCCCGTGCTCTTTCCTCTCTTGGGACCATGGGTTGGGACGATCTATTTCATGACCTTCCGGCTTGCCGGGTTCATCAAACTGGTTTTCATCATCCTGGGGGGAAGATGGCTGCTCGGGAAGAAGAGCAGGCAACGCGGGGAGGAAGCCTCGGAATGTGCCAAGACGGCCGCGGTGGGAGGTTCGGAACGAAAGTCCATCACGGTGCTCATTCGGAGCACGTTCAGAAGCCAGCTCAGGCTCTTTGCAAGGATCGCCTCCTACTACACCGTCGTCACGCTGATCGTCTTGCTGTGCATGGAGCTGGGTCTATTCAAGTGGATGGACTCCCTCATGGGACCGATGGCCCGTGGATTGGGATTGCCCTCTTCCGTCGTCGCTCCCTTAAGCGCATACGTCGTCAACCCCATGGTCGGTCTCACTTCCATAGCCGCCCTGCTCCGGAGTCGCGAGATCACGGAATATCAGGCGATTGTCGCGCTCCTCGTAGCTGGGTTTCTCATGCTCCCAGTCATCTATGCACGCTCCATGCTCCCCAAATACGTGGTGATATTCGGCGCAAGGCTGGGGTCTCTCATTGTCACCCTGTCCGTGGGCTTCACCCTTCTGTCCAGGGCGATCATGCTGGTTGCTGTCGTGATCACGGGTTGATCGAGCAGGAGAAAGGAATTTTCGAATCGGCAATGGACCTCTTTACCTGGGATCTCAACCTGAATGCAAGAAAGAAGAAGAGAGATGAAGAAGAATGCGCTGTCGCCCGTCTTTCCTTTTGCGGCGATCCTGGGCCAGGAGGACATGAAGCTGGCTCTGCTTCTAAATGCAGTCAACCCGCGCATTGGCGGAGTGCTGGTGCGCGGCGAGAAGGGGACGGCCAAGTCGACCGCCGTAAGGGCACTGGCGGCCCTGCTCCCTGAAATCACCGTGTTAGCCGGCTGTTTGTTCGAATGCGGGCCCGAGGAGGAAGAACGATATTGCCGTCGGTGCATGCTCTGCGGTGGGCCGCGAGGAGCCTTCACGCGGAAGGTGCGTGTCGTCACCCTGCCCCTCAACGCCACGGAGGACCGCGTTGCCGGTGGCATCGACCTCGACCGGACCATTCACACCGGGAAGCGAGTCGTTCAGCCCGGCCTCCTGGCGCGGGCTCACCGGGGCATACTCTACGTAGACGAAGTGAATCTCCTCGATGATCACCTGGTGGACGTCATCCTGGATGCCGCCGCCTCCGGGGAAAACCACATAGAGCGTGAGGGAATCTCCTTCACCCATCCGTCCCGGTTTGAACTGGTGGGCACCATGAACCCCGAGGAGGGGGAGCTTCGGCCGCAATTGCTCGATCGCTTCGGGCTGTGTGTGGAAATCGCGGCTGTTGTGGAACGGGAGGAACGTGTGGCCATGATGGTCGCAAGGGAGGAATTCGATGGAGATCCGGAAGGATTCGTCTTCAGGTTCCAGGCGGAGAACCGCGCCCTTGCAGACAAGGTGGAAAAAGCGCAAGGGAAGTTGAGCAGCGTCACCCTGCCGGACCGTCTGCGCAACGTCATCGGAGATCTGTGCCGGGAAGCCTTTGTGGCCGGGCACCGGGCGGACCTGGTGATCGAGCAGGCGGCCCGCGCCTATGCGGCTTTCGAGGGACGAACGGATGTGAAAGTCGAGGATATCATGCGGGTGGCACCTCTGGCGCTAAAGCACCGGCGGCGGGAGGCCGCCCCTCCCCCGCC
>JARKQW010000069.1 GCA_029974695.1 Syntrophobacteraceae bacterium
AATCAGACCGAGGGCGATGGAGGTTGCGTCGAAAAGTTGCAGCATATCCCCCCCATGCTTTAGGGCATCGTGGCTCGTGGCGGCTCCCAGGGTGACCACGCCCAGCAGGAAGCTGAATTCCACGGCGGCCGGGAGGGACAACCCCGCCAGCAGACCTCCCACAATGGTGGACAGACTCCGGCTCACCCCCGGCCACATGGCGATGCATTGAACCAGTCCGATCATCAGGGCCATTCTCCAGTTTAGTTGGGTGAGGTCCTTTTCCTTGCGGGTCCCCATGGATCTTCTCTGCCACCGTGCGATGACAAGAATTGCCAGCCCCCCTGCCAGCCAGGCGGCGACGATGGGCCAAGCACCGAAAAGGTATTGCTTGACAAGATCCCCCGCCAATAAACCGATGACCGCTGCGGGCAGGAAACCGGCTGCGAGGTTGAGGGTCAGCCTCAAGCCCGACGGGTCCTTGCCCGCAAGTCCCAGGATCATTTGCTTCACGCGCCGTGCGTACAGCCCCAGCACCGCCAGGATGGCTCCTCCCTGGATGCAGATGGCGTAGGCGTCTGCCGCGGTCTTGGCCTGACGGCGCCGGGACAAAGGTTCGCCGTCCCTGCCGTACATGCCCATCAGGCGCTCGGCCATCAAAAGGTGGCCGGTGGAGCTCACGGGAAGATACTCGGTCAGTCCCTCGACGGCGCCCAACACCAGGGCCTTCCAAAGGGTCAGGCTTCCGGCGGAGCCTTCCTCCCCCGAAGGCGGGACCGCTTTCTTGTCGGCGGCCCCCGCGATTCCCAGGCCCAGCAGGAGGACGGCAAGCACCAAAACGGCCCCCCGCCGCCTTTTCGACGACATTTTCATGGTTCCTCTCCAAAGCCCCGTTGGGGCGGTTTCCCTATGTTGGATTTTCCGAAGCTCTCAGTCCTTCCCTTCGCCGCCATATCGTGGCCTCGAATGTGGGCGGCATCCCACGGGGCGGTTTCTTGATTCCCGGTGCCGGAATGTCCCCGGAAGCTCTCAACCGACGAACCCGCCGCAACAAAAGGTTTCCCTTCTATCACATCCGTTCTCGCTTGGCTTTGAAATTCAACCTCTGCCCCCGGGAGAAAAAAGAAGGGGTCAACTCGTTTCCCGTTGAGAATCGGGACGGTCGGGCAAGGGTTGCCCCGGCACCTAGAAGTCCCTCGTCACAAGAGAAGAGTTGACCCCCGTGGATTATGATCCCCGTGGATTAGCTCACCACCCAGACGGCCATGTCGCGGGCTACTTGGGTCAGCTTGGCCGCAACCCGACCCATCTCGAATTCTTCCACGTCGGACACGCCCCGCCGGCCGATGACGATGGTGCCGTAGCGACCGTTGCGGGCTTCATTGAGAAGGGCGGTGGATCGGCTCACCACGCCGGTGATGACCTTGGTGCCGATCTTGGAGGCAGGCACCCCCAACCCCAGCAGCGACTTGGTCACCTTTTCAAAAACCGGCTTGATGGCGTCCTCGGCATCTTGCTGGAGTTTCTCGATATAGCTCCCGTTCAACCCCTCGCCTTCCTCCATGGCGGGGAAGCGCACCACGTGGGCCAGGGTGATCTGGGGCTCTCCCTTGTTCAGGAGCTTCGCCACAAAATTGGCCGCCCTCATGGCACCCCAGGAGTTGTCGAGTCCCACAAGGACCTTTCCGGGCTTGGGTGTTCCTCCCACCAGGCACACGGCGGGGCCGCTCACGTGCAGCAGGACCTTGCTCGCCACGCTGCCCAGCATAGTGTCGTCCGTCGTCCCCAGGCCTCGGCGCCCCAGAGCCACCACGTCATAGCCGAATCGGGATTCCTCCAGGATGTCCCGGGCTATGCCCTGCTTCCTATGCTGAACGCTGATGGTCACGGACTCCTCGGGAATCCCGGCGCTCACCAGCAGATCCCTGGCCTGCATCATGAACTCGCGCACTTTCTCTTCCTTGTGAGCCGACCAACCCTCCATGTATTCCAGGTGCTTGGCGGCCACGGGGTCCTGCTCACGATCCCAAAATATGGGAAGCACCTTCTGGAAAACGTGATAGAGTACCACTTCGGTATTGGAAAGGGTCAACACCCGGCTGATGTACCTGACCATTTCCAACGATTGGTCCGAGCCGTCCAAAGCCAATAAAACGAGTTTTCGGTCTGAACCCATAGTCCCCTCTCCTCTCAGGATGCTGGGTAATGAAGTGTGCGTGTGCGGCACCCGGTGCCCTACCTGCCGATCTGTCGTCCCTGTTCTACCGAAAAGTCGACTGAAACGGAACCGCTCTCTATCCTGCACAAAATGCGGAATCCTCCGTGGACTTTGCCGCTCGGACCATGGGAAAAGCCCCCTGCCCCCCGCTGCGTTGCGCGGCCTTGCGGCGTCCATGAAAGATTGCGTTCAGGTTTGAGGGAGAAGGCGACCGTTCCCTCGAGAACATCCTCGTTCCGTTCATGACACGAATGTGGCTATCTTTTCGATCAAAAAAAGGTGCTTCCTCCGTGGGAAGGGTCTTGGGATCTCAAGATACCATCGCAGCCATTATTACCATCGGAAGTTTGATGATACAAAGTATTTTTTTTGTCTGTCAAACTTCCCCGTGGGGGTCCTCAACCGGCGGATTCCGCGGCGAGAAAGGCCTGGCGGGGTTTGAGAGGGCGGATGGTAGGGAACGGCCCGTCCCGTGTTTCCGTTGACGATCGGGACAGGTTTGGTATACTATGCACGTTGTCTTCCGTTAAAAGTTAGCACAATCAATTGGATGAATGATGTTTCTATCCGCCTGACGAACGCTGCACGGGACCTCCTTTCGAGGAAGAAGGGGTTCGTTTACTTTTCAGCCACGATTCATTCCCAGCCGGATGTGGTCCGGACGGGTTCCGACTCGAATACGGATTCGCCGGGGTCGGTCTTTTGGGAATGGGAATCTCAGATAATGCTTTACCGGGTTCCGGAAGTATTCCAGGTGCATCGGGAACGTTCCCCGGTCCGGGGGGATTGGGTCGGGATTCCCGGGGCACGATAGGGTCCACTTGCAGAAGGGAACCGTACGAGTTCCCGCAGGAGAGCAGCCGGTGAATCGCGACGTACTTGTCATTGGAGGAGGCATTGCAGGGATCCAGGCTTCCTTGGATCTGGCCGAGATGGGGTTTGACGTTCATCTGGTGGAAAAGCTCCCCAGCATCGGCGGAAAGATGGCCCAACTGGACAAGACCTTTCCCACCAACGATTGCGCCCTCTGAATTCTCGCCCCGAAGCTGATGGATGTCGGTCGACATCCGCGCATTCACTTGTTGGCCTATTCGGAGCTCGAGAAACTGGAAGGGAGCGTGGGGAACTTCACGGCCACGGTGCGCAAGAAGGCTCGGTACGTGAACGAGAGCAAGTGCACGGGATGCGGGGGCTGTTCCGAGAAGTGCCCCACGGTCGTCAGCGACGAATACAATCTCGGGTTGGGAAAGACCAAGGCGATTTATCGCTATTTTGCCCAGGGGATTCCGTCCACCTACACCATCGATGCCCGGTATTGCCGGCAACTGCAGGGCAAGAAGTGCGGGGTTTGCGCCAAGGTCTGCCAGGCCGGAGCCATCGACTACGAACAGAAGGATCAGGTCCTCGAGGTCCCCGTGGGGGCGGTGGTGGTGGCCACGGGCTATGAGCTCTTTGACGCCCGTCGCATCTCGGAATACGGGTTCGGGCGTTTCCCCAACGTGGTGAGCGCTCTCCAATTCGAGAGGTTCTTGTCGGCCAGCGGCCCCACCCACGGACATGTTTATCGGCCCTCGGACCTGGCCCTCATGGCATCCCTCGAGGAACTCGAAAAGAACCATTCGAAAGCCCAGAGGGGCCTCGAGAACTACGAGAAGAAGTTCAAGCAGTCCTCGGATGCGTTCTACCCCTTGTATGAATCCGGGGAGTTGAGGGGAGACGACTACGACAAGTGGGCGGCCCAGGTGAAGGCCTTCAGGGCCTTGACCCGGGAATTGGAAGAGACAAGAAGGAGAGTGGGTGCCGTCCACGGGGCCCACCGACTCGCCTTCATTCAATGCGTGGGCTCCCGGGACATTCGATTCAACCCCTATTGTTCCGGGTTTTGCTGTATGCACTCCATCAAGGAAGCGATCATTGCACGGGAGCACGATCCCGAGGCGGAGGTCTTCATTTTCGGCATGGACATTCGCGCGGTGGGCAAAGGCTTCGAAGAGTACCGGAACCGTGGAGCCACGGAGGCGAAGATCCAGTATGTTCGGAGCCGTGTGGCGGAGATTACCGAAGACGGGGATCACGCGCCGGTCCTGTGGTACGAAGACACGGCGGAGCGTCGGGTGAAGAGCCTCACCGTGGATATGGTGATCCTGGCCACCGCGTGCGAACCCAGCCCTTCCGTGAGGTCCCTGTCCGGACTTCTGGGGATTGCCGTGAACGACTTCGGCTTCTTCCAGACGGATCCTGCGCAACCCCTGGACTCGAGCCGGGAAGGGATTTTCGTCTGCGGCTGTGCCCAGGGACCCATGGACATTCCGGAATCGGTGGCTCAATCCAGCAGTGCCGCCGCCCGGGCGGCTCAGGTTCTTTCGGACCTTTCGTCCGTCCATCTCGCATCCTAGAGGAGAATTGGTTGATGAGTGCAAACGCCGAAAAAGTGACGGATCGCAAAGACCCGGAGGTTCGAATCGGGGTCTTTGTGTGCCATTGCGGCTCCAATATAGCCGGGTACCTCAACTGCGAGGAACTGACCGCGTACGCCGGGACCTTGCCGGGGGTCGTGTATACCAAGAACAATTTGTATACCTGTTCCGAGGCCGGGATTGCCGAAATCCAGCAGGCCATCAAGGACAAAGACCTGACCCGGGTGGTGGTGGCCTCCTGTTCCCCTCGAACCCACATGCCTCTTTTCAAGAGCGCGTGCGCCCAGGCAGGACTCAACGCCTATCTGTTCGAAATGGTGAATATCCGGGACCAGTGTTCCTGGGTCCATATGCAGGAGCGCGAAGAAGCCATGGCCAAAGCCCGGGACCTCATTCGCATGGGCGTGGCCAAGGCCGCTTTCCTGGAACCTCAGCAGGATATCGAGTCTTCCCTGGTGCGGCGAGCCATGGTCATTGGTGGCGGGGTGGCGGGGCTTTCTTCCGCCGAAGCCCTGGCGGGAATGGGGGTCGAGGTGGTGCTGGTGGAAAAGGAGAACGCCCTGGGGGGGTTGCTGAAGGACCTCCACCGGCTGGCTCCCGGCAACGATCTCGCCTCCGAGCGGATCGGGGCCCTCATCGAACGGGTCCAGGCCTCGCCCAACGTGCAGATTTTCCTCGAGAGCAAAGTGGTGGACGCGGGAGGCTATATCGGCAACTACGACCTCGTGATCCAAGACCGGGACGGCCAAACCCATCCATTCACCGTCGGTTGCGTGGTGGTGGCGACGGGAGCGGTTCCCTGGCAGCCGGACGGTCTCTTCGGCTACAACGGCAAGACCGTCATCACCCAGTATGAGCTCGAAGGGCTGCTGGAAAACGAGGCCTTCCGCGCCAAGAACATGGTGATGATTCAGTGTGCCGGGGCGCGGTCTCCCGAACGGACGTACTGCTCCAGGATCTGCTGTCTTACGGCCGTAAAGAATGCTCTTTTCGTCAAAGAGCGGTCTCCGGACACCCACGTTCATGTCCTCTACCGGGACATCCAGATGTACGGAACGGAAAATGAGCGCCTGCTCTGGGAATCCAGGGGAAAAGGGGTGCGCTACGACGTCTACGACGCCACCCGGCCTCCCGTGGTGAAGGAGGGGATGGTCGAGTTCTATCAGCCCCTTACGGGGGAGGTGGTGGAAATCCCGTGCGACCTGGTGGTGCTCTCCACGCCCCTGGTGGCAAGACCCGAGGCTCCCGCCTTGGCCCAGTTGTTCCGGATCCCCGCGGACCAGAACAACTTCTTCCTGGAAGCTCATGCCAAACTGAGGCCGTTGGATTTTGCCACGGACGGCATCTTCCTGGCCGGGTCCGCCCGATATCCCGCCACGACGGCGGAAGCCCGGGCTCAAGGGCTGGGAGCGGCTTCCCGGGCGGGCACCGTCCTTTTCAAGGACAAGCTGGTCTCCAGTGCCCTGGTGGCGGACATCAATCCCAACACCTGCGTGGGATGCCAGGGATGCCTGGGGGTTTGTCCCTACGGGGCCATCACCTATGTGTGGGAGGAGCGCATCTGCCGGGTGAACACCATCCTGTGCAAGGGATGCGGCAACTGCGCTTCCACCTGTCCGTCTCAGAGCGCCCGGTTGAAAGGGTTCACCCCTCGACAGCTTCTTTCCCAGATTCGGGCTGTCGTGGCTTGATTGTCGAATTGCCGGTCCCAAACCTAGGAAGGGGTGTATTGGAATGAGCCACACGAAATCGGAACCCAAGATTCTGTGTTTCCTCTGTACCTGGTGAGCGTACGCCGCTGCTGACCTGGCTGGGGTCAGTCGTTTGCAGTACCCGACCAACATCCGCATCATTCGGATGATGTGCTCGGCAAGCGTCTCCCCCCACCACATCCTGCGGGCTTTTCAGGAGGGTGTGGACGGGGTGTTTGTGGGCGGTTGACGGCTGGGGGATTGCCATTACCTGTACGGTAATTACTCGACCAAAAGGCGGGTGGGATTCCTTGCAGAGCTGCTGGCTTTTGCGGGAATCGATCCTCGAAGAATCCGTTCCCGGTGGGTCTCGTCGGCCGAAGCGCCGGAATTCGCCCATGAGATCAAGGAATTCGTCCAAACGCTTCGGGAGTTGGGCCCATCGCCCCTCGGCCGCAGGAATCAGGCGGACGAGGCCGCATAGCCGGCAGAGGGCGTGCGAAAAACCATGGAGCCTCCACCAAGAGATAAGAGCCGATGACCAGAGAAAAAGTGATCGATCGAGCGAAAGAGCTTTTAGGCGAAGGGAAAATCAAGGGATTCATCGCCCTGCGGGAGCGCAACGGCCATGTTCAACCCCACATATTCACCACTGTGGAGGAATTGACGGCCCTCAATCTGGGTGACAAGAAGCGGCCCGGGGATGCGAGATATCCTCTCAACAAGCTGCTCGTGGAGCTTTCCCGCCTCTACCCCGAGGGCACCTTTGCCGTATTGGTCCGGGGGTGCGACGAACGGGGGATTGTCGAGCTCGTGAAGTGGCACCAGCTGGATCCCGAACGATTGGTGACCGTCGGAATTCCCTGCGCAGAGGAGCTGGCCCGGGCCTGTGCGTGTTCCAAGCCCTATCCGGACAATTCCGTCGAGGGGGAAAAGGTTCAGCCTGCTTCTCGGAGTCCGCTGCTGGAAGGCGTCGAGGGCAAGTCCCTCGAGGATCGTTTCCAGTTTTGGATGGAGCACTTTGCCCGCTGCGTGAAGTGCTACGGGTGCCGAAACATCTGCCCCATGTGTTTCTGCCAGGAGTGCAGCCTCGAGGAGGGCGAACTAATCCAAAAGGGAGTGCTCCCCACCGAAAATCCCATCTTTCACTTGACGAGGGCCGTTCACATGATCGGCCGCTGCATCGATTGCGGCCTCTGCGAGGAGGCATGCCCTGCGGACATTCCCATCCGGGCCCTGTACAAGAAGGTGGCCGAAATCGTTGCCGCGGAGACCGGATATCGGCCCGGGGAGAACCCGGACGAAAAATGCCCCTACAACGTCTACGGGGTTTCGTAGGGTTTCCCGGGTCAAGTCGCGCATTTCATTGCAGAGAGGGCACGGGGGGAAGGGCGAGGATGCCCGGAAGCAAAGCCCCCGTGCGCTCCGCCCGCCGTTTTTCCGGCCCCCCCAAGGACCTCGGGGCGGGCGCTCCCAACCATCCCTGCCGCATCCCGGGAAGGGGGCGCCCAAGTCCCGCCGCCGTGCTTGCTTGGGCGCCTCCCCGGGCCGATCCCTATTGCCTTCTGAATCCTCCTTTGTTACTTTGATTTTCGTGAATCGTCGAGAGAAGCGCCGCCGATCTGGTTGGAAGTCGGGCGGCAGAGAACTTTGAATGCACTGGGTGAGGAGACGGGAATGGTGAAGAGTCGATGGAAAACGGGTACCTTGGTCGTTGCAACCATCTTGTTTTTCGGAGGGCTGCTCTGGATGGAGTCCACTGCGTGGGCTCGAGCCGGCGGGGGTGGCTCGTCGGGCAGTCGCGGCAGCCGCAGCTTTTCCACTCCACGGGCCCCTTCCTCTCCTACCCCCTCCGCTCCCCGTCAAACCCCCAGCCCCGGCGCCCAGTTCCCGGGAAGCCCCACTCAACCCGGCTCCGGGGGGTGGTTCAGCCGAAGCCCGTTCCTCCAGGGCATGGCCGGAGGCCTCGCGGGCGGTCTTCTGGGGAACATGCTTTTTGGCGGAAGAGGCTATGCCTCTCCCATGGGTGGAGGCGGTGGCGGGGGCATCGGTCTCTTGGACCTGATCATCATCGGATTGCTCATCTACTTCGGTTGGAGGTTCTTCAAGAAACGCCGGGCGGCCATGAATTCCGCCGATCCGTATGGCCCTCGATACGATGCCGCCTCGGGCCGTCCTTTCGAGGGATCGCCCTATTACGGGGGAGCGGAGCCGGAACCGGTCCAGGCTTACGACGAGGTGGAAAGAGGCTTTGCACAGATCCGGCAGTTCGATCCCGGGTTTGAGGAAGAAAGCTTCAAAGAGAAGGTCCAGGATCTCTTTTTCCGCATCCAGGCGGCCTGGATGAACCGAAGCCTTGACGGCATCGAGAACCTGGTCACCCAGGAAATGGCGGACTACTTCCGCAAAGAATTCGCATCCATGAAGCAGCAGGGGATCATCAACCGTCTGGAGAACATCGCCGTTCGGAAAGTGGAACCTTCCGAAGTGTGGCAGGAAATGGGCAAAGACTACGTGACGGTCCTGTTCACGGCGAACCTCCTGGACTACACCGTAGACGAGAAAACGAACCAGGTGGTCCAGGGGGATCGGCTCAATCCGGTGAAGTTCCAGGAGTTCTGGACGTTTGTTCGGGACATCGGATCGCCCCAATGGAAGCTATCGGCCATCCAGCAGGCGGACCAACCACCGGCACGTCTCCAGTAATTGCTCCGGGCGACAGGAAACCGTAAAATCCGGGTCGCCCTTCACCACGGCACACTCTTCGTGGTCAAAGATCCGACACGGGTTGGGCCTCCAGGGATGGATGCTGCAGAAGCTTCGGCCCGTTTCTCCGGATTCCCAGAGGAACGGGCAGAAGCGATGGCCGGGGCCCAACCCCTCCCCAAACCACTCCCTCCCCTTCGCGGGTAGGGGGCTCTCCCCGGGAAAATCCGGCATTCCGCCGGGAATTTCACAACATCCGCCGCAGTGATTGCAGTACGGGGAAGACGAGTGGCCGACCTCCGGGTGCCCGAAGATCCGGTCCGGGCGAATTCCCGCCCCTTTCAACCAGCTCTTCACCTGGGAATAGCAGGAGATCCTTTGCCGGAGGAGCCGCATCAGGGTCCGGCGCTGGACCCGTGCGGGAACCTTCCCGGCCTGAAATTCTTTTCGTACGGCTGCAACATTGCGGAGAAAGAACGTCAGGGGAAAGTGCATGCATGCGGTTTTCCGAAGGACTGCCGGTGATCCCGGCCACCGGGAGCGGACGGTTTGCCACATTCGCCGGGATTGTCGGCGGATGTGCGGGGGGTAGAGGGCACCTTCGGGGATCGCTTCCACCGATTCGCATCCTGTCTGGGGAGGGTCAAGCCGGGGCGGGTGCCGGGGACAAGCGGAGCTCCGCCTCGGAAGGGCGCACGTAGAGCGGAACGCTGCTCACGGGGTCTTGGGCTTCTCCGCGAAGAAGCCTTCTTTGGGCCAGGTCCGCCAGGAAGCCGGCGCGGATGGTGTGAAAGGCCGGGGGCGGCTCGAGGGCGAGTTCCCCCATGGCTTGCCGAAACAGGTCCCGGTACAGCAACCACCCGTCTCCCACCAGGATGGTGGGCTCCGTCAACCGACCGGGCAGTTCCCCGGGCCCCATGACCTGATAGGGCGAAGCCCGCAGGGGCTCCCCCCTCTGGTTTCCCCGGTAGAGGGCCGCATACACCTGCTGTTTTTTCGCATCCAGGACGGCGCAAACGGGATGGGAAGAATAGGCCAAAGGGGCGGCCAGAACATCCAGGGAGGAGATCCCGACGTAAGGCTTGCCTGTGCTCCAGGCAAGGGTCTTGATCGTGGTCAGACCGATGCGCAGCCCCGTGAAGCTTCCCGGGCCCGCGGTCACGGCAAAGGCCTCCACCCCATCGAGGCTCCATCCCAATTCCCGCAGCACGGAGTCCAGGGTCTTCAGCAACCGACGATTGTGGGTATGGCCGGAGTGGAAGGTCCACTCGGCGAGGAGACGGTCTCCCTCCATCACTGCCACGCTGCCCGAAGGGGTGGAGGTGTCTGCGGCCAGGATCTTCATTCTAGGGGCACCGTTGCGTCTAGGGCAGGATATCCGGCTTGTGGCCCGGGATCAGTCGCATGATGTCGTTGTAGAAGACGAAGACCATGAGCACCAGGAGCAGGACCATTCCCACCTTCTGGGCCATTTCCAGCTTCCGGATTCCGATGGGTTTGCCGAGAACGGCTTCCAGGGTGAAGAAAAGGATATGGCCTCCGTCCAGGATGGGAATGGGCAAAAGGTTTAGCACCGCGAGGTTCACGCTGATCACGGCAATGAAGTAGATCAGGTTCAGCAGCCCTTCCTGGGCCTGCCGGCCCGCCATTTGAGCGATGAGGATGGGCCCGCCCAGGGTGTGAAAGGGCACCACCCTCTCGATGAGCTTGACCACGGTAAGAAGGAACAGCCTGCTCAGGTGGTAGGTTTGAACAAGGCTGTAGTAGCCTGCCAGAAAGGGGTCCACCTTGCGAACCTGGATCTTTCCCGAAGGAGTGACCCCGATGAGGCGCCGTGTGACGGTTTCCCCGAAGAGATTCTTGGCTTCACTGACCATGGGTTTCACGGGGAGGGTGAGGGTCTCCTCTCCCCGCTGAACCTTCAATACCAGGGTTTCCTCGGTGGAATGCTCGATGGTTCCCGAAAGATTCTCCCAGGTCTCCAGCTTCTTGTCGTTGATGCTGATCACCCGGTCTCCCACCTGAATCCCCCCCTGTTCGGCGGGAGACCCTGCGGCCACGCTGCCCACTTCGGGGAGAATCTCGGGGATGCCGGAAACGGCGTAGACCAGGGTGAAGACCACGATGGCCAACAGGAAATTGGACAGGGGCCCGGCAAGGACAATGGCGATCCGCTTGCCGACCGGCTGGGAGGAAAAGCTTTTTTCCAGTTGATCCTCGGGCAGCTCTTCCCCGGGTTCCTCTCCCAGCATTTTGACGTAGCCGCCCAGGGGAAAGGCGGAAATGCAGTAGTCCGTCTCGCCCTTCCGAAACCCGAAGAGCCGGGGCCCGAACCCGAAGGAAAACCGCAGCACGGTCACCCCGGACCACTTGGCCACCAGAAAATGGCCCAGCTCGTGGACGAAAATGAGTACCCCCAATACCACTATGGTGGAGAGAATCGTTGTTACCAAGGGCGCATCCTTTGTGATCTCAGGACTGAGCTTCGCGCACCCGTCGCTCGGCCTCCCGGCGGCTCCATTCATCGGCGGCCAGGATCGATTCCAGGGACGGTCCGTCGGCCGGTTTGTGGGCGTTCATCACGGATTCGATGAGCTCCGGAATTGCCAGGAATCCGATCCTTCCCTCGAGGAATGCGTGGACGGCCACTTCATTGGCGCCGTTGAGCACCGAAGGAAGGGTGGATCCTCTGCGGCAAGCCGTGTAGGCCAGGCGGAGACACGGAAACTTGTCCTCGTCCGGTGGGAAAAAGGTCAATTTCTGCAGAGAAAAAAGATCCAACGGGGGGGATTGGACCGGCAGCCGTTCCGGGTAGGCAAGGGCAAAGGCGATGGGGATCTTCATGTCGGGGATCCCCATTTGGGCGATCACCGACCCGTCGATGTATTCCACCATGGAATGAATGATGCTCTCCGGATGAACATGCACGGCGATCCGGTCCGCGGGGATTCCAAAAAGCCAGCGGGCCTCGATGACCTCGAGCCCCTTATTCATAAGGGTCGCCGAGTCGATGGTGATCTTTCGCCCCATGGCCCAGTTGGGATGGCGCAGGGCCTGTTGGGGAGTGACCGTGGACAGGGTCGCCGGGTCCTGATGGAAGAACGGCCCCCCGGAAGCGGTGAGAAGGATCCTCTTGACGGCTCCGTGACGGTTTCCCTGGAGTGCCTGGAACACGGCGCTGTGCTCGCTGTCCACGGGGAGGATGCGAATTCCGGACCGGGAGGCGAGGTCCATGACCAGTTCCCCGGCGATGACCAGGGTTTCCTTGTTTGCCAGGGCCAGGTCCTTTCCCGCCCGGATGGCTGCCAGAGTGGGCAGAAGTCCCGCCGCTCCCACCATAGCGGAAACGACCATCTGCGCTTCGGGAAAGGCGGCGACCTCTTCATAGCCTTGGGGTCCGTAGACAATCCGCGGCCGGGGGTCTTGGTTCCGAAGGCTCTTCTCGAGCTTGTCGGCCAGCTCCGAGTCGAGCACCGACACCAACCGAGGGTGGTGCTCGCGGATCTGGCGGCCCAGCAGCTCGATGTTTCGACCTGCGGCCAGGGCCGCCACTTGAAAACGTTCGGGAAACTGCCGAACCACCTCCAGGGTATTCACTCCGATGGAGCCGGTACTGCCCAGAATGCTCAGAATCTTTGCCACAACGTCCTCGAACCCGTCAAAGTTCCGGTGAGATCGGAAGTGCCCGGGTGCTTCCCTCGCCGGCGAGAGTCCCTGTGCTACAAGAACAGCCAGCTGGTGGGAAATACGAAAAGAAGACTGTCCAATCGGTCCAGAATGCCGCCGTGACCGGGCAGGAGCCGGCTGGAGTCTTTCTTTCCGCTGATCCTCTTCATCATGGATTCGATCAAGTCTCCCGTCTGGCTGATGAGTGCCAGGGCGACGCTGAGCACCAGCGTCTGGGGGATGGTCCTTTCGGGCAAGAGCAGTTGCCCGATTCCCACCCCTGCCAGGACGCTCAGAAGGAGTCCCCCCGCGGAACCTTCGACGGTCTTCTTGGGGCTGACCGCTTCATAGAGCTTGTGCCGTCCCCAGGTCCTTCCGGAGTAGTATGCCCCGGCGTCGCTACAGACCACCACCACCAGGGTGAAAAGGAGCCACCGCCTTCCCGGGGGAGCTTGACCGATCAACAAAACATAGGACAAAAGATAAGGAATGTAAAGCCAGCCCAGGGTGCACTGGGCCAGACGCCGAATCCCGTTGGAATCCAAGGGAGAGCGAGCCAGCATGCCGAGCAGTGCCCCGAACAATCCAAGGATCAGGCCGCAATGAAGCCCCGTGGGTCCGCCCAGGGCGGCTCCCGCGGGAAGGAACAGGCCGCCGGAATAGTAAAGCACCCGCCATTGCCGGGAAGAACGCACGTCGGAGACCAGCAGGTGCTGAAATTCCCGCAGACCCAGGAGGGCCGCAAGGAGCACCATGACCGTCCAGGTCCAGTAGGACCCGGCCGCAATGACCCACAAAACGGGAACCAGGACCAGGATGGCCGTAACGAGCCTTTGCGTGTGAGAACTCATGGTCTGCCGCTTCCACATCTTTGGACTGTTCAGCTCGCCTTTTCCTGGACCTGGTCCCCGGTCTTTCCAAAACGCCGCTCTCGTCCTTGAAAGTCCAGAAGCGCCTCGATGAATTCCCTTTCCCGAAAGTCGGGCCAGAGGGTGTTGGTGATGTAGAACTCCGAGTAAGCCGCCTGCCAGAGGAGGAAGTTGCTGACCCGGTGTTCTCCCCCCGTGCGGATGATCAGGTCCGGGTCCGGCATCCCGGAGGTGTACAGGTATCGAGCAAAATCCGCAGGGCTGGGGGGCTGGGCGGGAATTGCACCCCCGGCCATTTCCCGGGCATAGGTCCACGCGGCCTGGACGATCTCCTGGCGTCCTCCGTAATTGATGGCCAGGCTAAGGATCAATTTATCGAACGAGGCGGTTTGTGCTTGGACGGAATAGAGGTCCTCCAAAACATCCGGGGGAATCCCCTGGGGATCTCCCAGGTGCCGGAGACGGATCCCGTTCTCCAGCAGTTCCGGCAGCTCGGATTTGAGAAACCGCTTGAGAAGCAGCCAGAGGGCTTCCACTTC
>JARKQW010000086.1 GCA_029974695.1 Syntrophobacteraceae bacterium
ATCCTGAAACCCTGCCGTCCGGGGCAGGAAGCGTGCGGCAGCCGCCTGCGAGGAGGACCAGGCAACCTTCCCGTCGGGGTTTTCCCTGATTGCCTCCCTGATCGAACGATTTGGCCCGCACGTATCCGCCTCGTCATTTCCACGCAAGCGGAAATCCAGAAAGAGCGCATCTTCTCCGGATGCCCGCCGCCGCGGGCGTGATCGCCGGATGCTCTCGGAATCGCTCGGAGCAGGTGCCTGTCTTTGCCGAGGACCGGCAGCCCGTGTCGAGACGCAGCCCATGAGTATTTTGCGACCTCCTTCTGTGCAGTTTTTCTCTCGATCTCGTGCGGCGGAGTGCTGAGCATGGCCGGAAGAAATGACGGAAAGGCAGACCGTTCGTCCCCGTTTCGCCCCCTGGACTTCATTCCCCACGCCGTTGTGGTGCTGAGAGGCTCCAAGATTCTTTTTGCCAATCGGTGGACGTACCTGGTTTTCGATTGGCAGCCCGATGAACTCGTCGGACAACCCCTGAAAGCCTTATGCAGGTCGGAAGAAGACTGCCGGGGTCTGTTGCAGGAGCTCCGGGCCTGGGACGATTCTTTGGACGTCGTCCGTGAAGAACTTCCTTGCCGACAAAAGAGCGGAAAGGCCCTCATTTGCAGGGTTTCGGCCTCGTTTCTTCCCAAGGAAGGTCGCCAACGCCTGCAGATGCTGACCTTCGACGAGGTGACGGGCTCGGCCCCACCCGATTCCGCAACGGTCCGTCTTTCCCTCAGTCAGGCAAAAGAAGCCCTGAGAAAGAGGGTGCGCCAACGCACTCTCGAGTTGCAGGAAACAAACCGGACACTGAGGGGCGAGATTGCGGAGCGGAAAAAGGCGGAGAAGGCCCTTCGCAAGTCCGAGCGACTGCTGGCCGACATCATCGAGTTTCTCCCGGACCCCACCTTCGTTGTCGACGCCAAACGGCAGATTGTTGCATGGAATCGTGCCATCGAGGACCTCACCGGGGTACCCGGCAAACAGATGGTCGGAAAAGGCAATTACGAATATGCGATACCCTTCTACGGGACCCGAAGGCCCATTCTCCTGGACCTTGTTTTCGAAAACCGACATGAAATTGAAGAGGAATACCGGATCCTGGAGCGACGGGAGAGAGTCGTGCTGGGGGAAGTCTGTTTTACCATGACCAACGGCAGGACGGTCTGCCTTTGGGGGAAAGCGGCTCCCATCCTGGACCATGACGGGAAGGTGATCGGTGCCATCGAGTGCATCCGGGACGTCACGGAGAAGAAACAGGGGGAGGAGGCCCTGCGCCGATCCGAGGACCGGTTTTCCAAGGCTTTCCTCAGCAGTCCGACCCCGACCCTCCTCACGGTCCTGTCCGAAGACACCATCCTGGACGCAAACGAAAGCTTCTGTCGATGGTTGGGCTATTCGCCCACGGAGCTCATCGGCCGCACATGCCGGGACCTACCCCTGTGGGCCAACGCGCAGGATCAGGCCGTATTCATTGGGGATCTCCGGGAGAGGGGCTCCCTGCGGAACGAATACTCCCGGGTTCTCACCCGGAAGGGAGAGGTCCGGGACATCCTGGTTTCCGCGGAAATCCTCCCCACGGGTGGGGAGGACTCGGTGCTTTGGCTGATTCGAGACATCACCGAACACAGGCAAGCGGCAAAGGCCTTGCGGGAGAGGGAAAAGCTCTTCCGGACTCTGACCGAGAACACTCCCATCGGCATTGCCCTCCTCAGTGCGGACCGCCGGTTCGAATACTTCAATCCGCACTTCACCCAGCTCTTTGGCTATACCCTCATGGACCTGCCCGACGAAGACTCCTGGTTTGCCGCCGTGTACCCGGACCCCGTTTACCGGGCTGAACGTCTCCGGGAATGGAGAGAGCATTTCCACAGCCGGGACCCCCACGGGACAGCCCGACAACGAACCCTGACCCTGCGGTGCAGGGACGGCTCCGAAAAAACGGTCCAGTCCCACTCCGTGTCCACGGAAGACGGCCGAATTCTCATCACCTTCCGAGACGTCACCGAACAGCGGCGATTGGAGGCACAACTGCGCCAGTCCCAGAAAATGGAGGCCATCGGCACCCTGGCCGGGGGAATTGCTCATGATTTCAATAACATTTTGGCGCCGATCCTGGGCTACACCGAGATGGCCCTCAACGAAATCCCGGAAGGCAGCCGACTGCACCGCAATCTAAGCCTGGTTCGTGCCGCGTCCCACCGAGCCAAGGACCTGGTCAAGCAGATCCTCGCCTTCGGCCGGCAGTCCGAGAAGGAGCTCAAACCCCTGCGAATTCACCTGGTGGTCAAGGAAGCCATGGTGCTTCTCCGGG
>JARKQW010000092.1 GCA_029974695.1 Syntrophobacteraceae bacterium
CCCTACCCCACTTCCCCGCCTCCCAGCCTCCCAGCCTCCCAGCCTCCCAGCTTCCCCGCCTCCCAGCCTCCCCGCCTCCCAGCCTCACTTCCCTGTATCCGTCACCCCTGCCTCGGCGAAGGTCTTGATGTCCATGAGAACCTTGGCCCATGCGTCCCGGATGTTCATGGCCAGGGCGGCCCCGGTTCCCTCGCCCAGGCGCATGTCCAAGTCGAGGACGGGGCGTGCCGCCAGGAGTTCGATCATTGCCTGGTGGCCCACTTCCACGCTGCGGTGGGAAACGAAGAGGTAATCCGCCGCCGCAGGCACCAGCCGACAGGCCACCAGGGCTCCGGCAGTGGCGATGAAGCCGTCGCAGACGAGAGGCACCTTGACACTGGCCGCTCCCAGGAGGGCCCCCGCCAGTCCCGCAATTTCGTAGCCTCCCATTTTGCAGAGCACATCCAGGGCATCCTCGGGGTTCGGTCGGTTCACTTCCAGGGCTTGCTCGATGAGTCGAATCTTCCGGCCTAGGGTGGCATCGTCGACCCCTGTTCCCCGCCCCGTCAGTTCCGCCACGGGCCTTCCGCTGAACGCCGCCACAATGGCCGTGGACGGAGTCGTGTTGCCGATTCCCATGTCCCCCGTGCCGATCAGGCCGAATCCTTCCCGCCGGTAAGCCCCCCGCACCAGGTCCGCCCCCATCAAGAGCCCTTGGACGGCCTCCTCCCGGGTCATGGCCGGTCCCCGGCTGATGCTTCGGGTCCCCTTGCCGATCTTCTGGTGGATGATGGGCCACTCGGGGGGAAGATCCGCCGCCACGCCGCAGTCCACCACGCGTACCTGTGCTCCCACGTGCTCTGCCAACACGTTGATGGAGGCCCATCCCCGGACGAAGCTGTAGACCATCTGGGCCGTGACTTCTTGGGGGTAGGCGCTCACTCCTTCCAGAGCGATGCCGTGGTCCCCGGCCATAGTGAAGATGAGCTTTCTTGACAGATCGGGGCTCAGGGTGCGACCGATTCCCGCCAGGCGGGCCGCCATCACCTCGAGTTGTCCCAAGGAGCCCCGGGGCCGGATCTGGGAGCGAAGCCTCTCCCAGGCCCTTGCCTCGAACCCCCGATCTGCGGGTTGAATGAGCTGAATCAGTTGTTTCAGAGCTTGCATAAATCTTCCTCGGTTGAGTTGGTTGGTTGGTTAGGGGCTAGAGGCTAGGGGCTAGAGGCTGGGAAGCTAGGAGGCTGGGAGGCCAGGAGGCGGGAGGTAGGACGGCCCGCCTCGTTTTCCGTGCGGTTTCTCGAAGAGAACGGGTGCCCTTTGCCATCTTCGGTTGTGAACTTCTTCCTCACGGCCCCCGGCCGGAAGGCCGACGAAAGGCTTGCCGGTCTCCCAGCCTCGCAACCTCCGGCCTCTGGTTCCCGGTGGGCTTCGCTTCGCTCAACCCACCCTACACCGCCTCCCAGCTTTCTAGCCTTCTAGCCTCCCAGCCCCCTCCAAACAAAAAATCCCCCGCACCTCTCCGTGGAGGCTTGGGGGATTGCTTCATGGCATCGGCAATCGTCCAGCCGCAAACCCGGGATGACGTTCACCCCATGGAGGCGCAGGGGACCACGCTCCCTTCCCCGTTCCTCTTGGACATCGTTCCGGGCAACCACTTCACGGCAGGTCTTCTGGCTTGCGGATCTTCTTACTCTCCGGACCTTCCCGACGGCCGAATTCCCGTTCTCGGAATTTCCGCCCCAGTGGTGGCTCCCGGATTTCATCCCCGCTCACAGCGCCGGCCACACGCGTCGGTCTTCCACCGACTTCCCTTCTAAGCCCGCAGGCACCGCGAAGTATTAAAGCCTATATCATCCAATCTCAAAGATCCGCAACTCAAAATGTGGAATGGAAGCGGGACCCGCCGGAGGTGCCCGCAGAAGAAGGAGGCAACCGGCGAAACCGGTACCAACATTGAGCGTCTTGCCTGGTGCAAATCCCGGTTCGCATTTCCCGCACAGGCGGGAATCCCGCAAGGGCGTGCGTACCCCCTTAGTAAATGCCCGCCTTTGGAGG
>JARKQW010000107.1 GCA_029974695.1 Syntrophobacteraceae bacterium
CTTTTCCGAATCGCCCGCAGGCGGACTCTACCGCGTCACGGGGCAGGTGACCGTAGCCATGGACAGTCTCAAGAAAGACGTGGTGCAAATGGGTCTCGGATCTCCCGAACCCGGGCAACGCCCCGGGGGTGCGGCGCCCTCGGGCGGACTCTCCCGTTCCGAGGCGGAATCCGCGAGCACCGGCTCGCTTCGGGATTCGGGACCGCAGGCGACCCGGGGGATCACCCCTTCCCGGCGGGAGCTCTACTGGGCCGTGGCTGAAAGCTGGGACCAAGGATGGTCCGTGCCCCGGGGAACCCGGGATCCTCGAGGCATCTTTGCGGCCTCGATCCTGCAAGAATCTCAGGACTACCCATGGACTGTGCGATTGCCCGAATCGGGGGCGCTGACCCCGGATGAGGGAGGCAACATTTCCATCCACCCCGTCCTGGCCCAGGCCAAAGGACTGGGGATCGAGAAGGCGGTGGTGGGAACCGTGGCCCTTCGTAAGAGCCCCAACCAGAACCCCCGCATCGAGACGGTGCTGCGGGTGCTGGACGTTCCGTCGGGAAAGCTGCAGGGGGAAATCCGGAAACAACGGTCCCTCCGGGGCGGCTCCACCCAGGAAAGCGTCCTGGAACTGGCTTCCCTCATCATGCCCCAGTTGGACCAATTCATGGGCGAAGGGGGGAGAAGAGCGGCCCCGGCGGATCGTCGATTCCTCGAACCTCAAAGTGTACCGCCTGCGGCGGTGGCTCCTCCCACCCGGCCCGAACCGCCCGAGCTCCCGCCCGCCATGACCCCACCGGTTCGAAGGGAGGTCCCCGAAGAGACGCCCGCCATGATCCCATCGGTTCGATCCGAACCCATTGAAAGCCCGTCCAAACCGGCCGCCGCCGGTCCGTCTCCCGCTCCCCAACAGCCCCCGCCCGCCATTCGCGGAACCGGAGAGGTCACTCTTTCCCTGCGCAACCTTGGTCATTTCGCCCAGTGGGAAGAACTGGAAAAGCACATTCGAGAGAAGGCCAAGTCTGCCCGGGTCACCGGGGTGACCATGGGTCCCGAGAGTGCCCAGGTCCGATTGGAGGGGGTGGACGGTCAGTTTCTCGAGTCCTTGAGCGGGACCCGCCTCAAGGGGGGCCTCACGGTCCAGGTGGAAGGATATGCCCCCGATACCCGTACCGTCACGATTTCCTTCGGTCATTCCGAATGAAAAAGGGGTTCGGCGGCATGAGCATTCCCAACCTGTTGACCATCTGCAGGATTCTGCTCACCCCTTTGCTGGTATGGCTGCTCTTGGAAAAGAAGCTCAAGGCGGCCCTGGTGGTTTTCTTCATCGCCGGGTTGACCGACGGGCTGGACGGCCTCATTGCCCGAGTCTTCAGTCAGAAAACCAGGCTGGGTGCCTATCTGGATCCCCTGGCGGACAAGCTTCTCTTGGTTTCCACCTTCATCCTCCTGGGAATTCAGGACCTGATCCCCCATTGGCTGGCGGTGATCGCGGTGAGCCGGGACATTCTGATCATCCTGGGAGTATCGACCCTCATGATTCACCACGTTCCCCTGGAGATTCGACCGTCGGTATTGAGCAAGGCGACCACCCTTTTCCAGCTGCTCACCCTGTTTGCGGTCATGGGGTCCTGGCTGTTTCCTCTGCCTTCGCCGGCTTACTCGGTCCTTTTCGTGGTTACGGCCCTTCTTTCGGTCCTCAGCGGGATTCATTACGTTCATTTGGGGATTTCCCTTTTCGAGACTCACAGGAATCGCACGGACGCTCCTTAGGAGGGCTTCTTTGGGAGGAGGGAGCGGCTTTCGGGAATTTTCCTTGACCCGCCTCGGTGCTATCTATATATTTACATTCACCGATATATGGGGGGCGCTGTGAAACGATTCCTCAAAGTCATGAAGGCCGCCGGGGACCCCAACCGGGTAAAGATCCTCAAGGCCCTTCAGAAACGATCCCTGTGTGTCTGCGAGCTCCAAGCGGCTCTGGGCATCTCCCAGCCGACGGTCTCGAGTCACCTCAAGGTCCTGGAAGATGCCGGGTTGGTTGCCTTCCGCAAGAGCGGCCTGTGGGTCAATTACACGCTGTCGGACGGCGAACAGAACCCCTATGCCGCGACTCTACTCGGCAACCTTCGCCACTGGCTCCAGGATGATCCCGAAATCGTCGACCTGCTGGAACGCCTCCCCACCATCCGCCGGGAGGAAATCTGTCGAAAATGAAGCCTTTGAGTCGAGGGAATCCATGAGCGACGAGGACATTGCACGCATCCGGGTGGGCCGCTTCGACGTGAGCATTGTCGGCCTCAAGGCCGTCATGGAAGAGCTGGCCGAATCCCATGCCGAGGAAGGCGACGAAAAGGTTGCTTCCCTCATGATCGAGAGGCTGAAAGGACGAAATTACATCCCGGAGAAGGCTCGAGACGACTATGGACGGGCCTTCGTGCGGGAGTTTCGCAGGTTTCTCGGACGACCTCTTCCGGAGGATTCTCCGGGGGAACTGGACATCAAGGTCCTGGGGATGGGCTGCAACCAGTGCGAAAGCCTGGCCCAGCTTCTCATGCAAATTTTGACGGAACTTCGGATTCCCGCCAACCTCGAGCATGTCCGGGACGTCCGGCAGATTGCCCGTTACGGGGTTCTGGGCAGCCCGGCCCTGATCATCAACGGGAAGGTCGTCGCCGTAGGGTCGGTGCCCCCCAGGGACAAGATCCGCAGCTGGATCCTGGAAGCCGGTGGAACCCGGAAATAGCCATCCTATGTCCGCATCCAATCTCGACCCCAAGGCCTGTTGCTGCCCCCCCGCCGAACCGATGACCGAAGATCCGGCTGAAGCAAGGGGCCCTCGGTCCCGGCTCTTGCGCTATTTGGGGATGGGTCCGCCCCTCCTGGTTGCCTGGATTCTGTTCTACGTCAGCCTGGAAAGCCTTGCCAAATTTCTCACCTACCGGGTCCTGGGACTTCCCGCCCATGAGCACCTGAGCCACGCCGTCGAGTTCTTCGTTTTCGAGACTCCCAAGGTTGTCCTGCTTCTGACGCTGGTGGTCTTCGGGGTGGGCATCGTACGATCCTTTTTCACTCCTGAGCGAACCTGCAGGGTCCTGGCGGGAAAGCGCGAGTCCGCAGGGAATGTGCTCGCGGCCCTTTTGGGCGTGGTAACCCCCTTTTGCACCTGCTCTGCGGTACCCCTTTTCATCGGTTTTGTAACCTCGGGGGTCCCCCTTGGAGTCACCTTCTCCTTTCTCATCTCCGCTCCCATGGTCAATGAAATCGCCGTGGTGCTGCTGCTGGGCCTTTTCGGATGGAAGGTGGCGGTTGTCTACATGAGCACGGGCCTCCTCGTTGCCGTGACGGCGGGGTGGGTGATCGGCAGGCTTTCCATGGAGCGTCATCTGGAAGAGTGGGTCCTGGAGCTTCGGACGAGTCCCGCCTGCGTCGCGGAGGATGCCCGGACCTGGGCCGACCGCATCGAGTACGGGGGGCAGGCGGTGCGCGAAATCGTGGGGAAAGTGTGGGTCTACGTGGTCCTGGGCATTGCCGTGGGAGCCGGGATCCACGGGTACGTACCCGAAGGCCTCCTGGCTTCCTTCATGGGCAAATCGGCCTGGTGGTCTCTCCCGTTGGCGGTCCTGCTGGGGGTCCCCATGTATTCCAACGCCGCGGGCATCATCCCCGTAGTCCATGCGCTCCTGGAGAAGGGAGCCGCCCTGGGAACGGCCCTCGCCTTCATGATGGCCGTCATCGGGCTCTCCCTGCCCGAGGCCGTCATCCTGCGAAAGGTCCTCAAACCGCGCCTCATCGGCGTCTTTTTTGGAGCGGTGGCTGCGGGCATCCTGGTGGTGGGCGCCGTCTTCAACTTCCTGCTGTAGGCCGTTCCCAACTCCGCATTCTGCCGGCATTTCTCTTGACACGACCAGGCAAGACCGTTATAGAGTCACCAAAAAGCGTGTAGGCACGTAGCTCAGTGGGAGAGCGCTACCTTGACGCGGTAGAAGTCGGCGGTTCGAAACCGCCCGTGCCTACCAGTTTTGTGCCCGATTCGGCACCCCTGGAAAATGAAGCTTGAATGAAAATCCGGGCGAGACCCTATAGGGGCGGCACTGACCTGAAAAACAGCAGGAAGAAGAGTATTCCAAACGGAGCAAGATCTCCCATTGAGGCATCTTCCCACACTGTGAGGCAGGTGCTTTTTTTTTCCCTTTCCCGGGGAGGGGAACCCCCGGGGATTGAACACCAATTTCAGGGGAATCGAATGAATTCCGAATCCATAGAAGTCACCTTGGGGGACGGGTCCAAGAAGGTCTTCCCCAGGGGAGTTTTGGCGCTGGAGATCTTGAAAGCGGCCGGTGGGTCCGCAGACGCGTGGATCGCGGCGAGGGTCGACGGGCGTCTGGTGGATCTCAACCGGAGACTCGAAAAGAACGCGGCCGTCGAGGGGGTTCCAAGCCACTCCCAGGAAGGATTGGAAATCCTGCGCCACAGTGCCGCTCACGTCATGGCTCAAGCGGTCAAGGAGCTCTTCCCCTGGGCGAAGGTTGCCATCGGACCCGCCATCGAGCACGGTTTTTACTACGACTTCGACGTGGAGAACCCGTTTACGGCGGAAGACCTCGAAAGAATCGAGGCCAAGATGGCCGAGATCGTGTCTTCCCGTCTCGAGTTCCAGCGCACGGAAATGCCCCGGCAAGAAGCGGTCCGCCTCTTCCGAGAGCTGGGCGAGCCTTACAAGATCGACCTCCTGGAATCCTTCCAGGACGACACGGTATCCGTGTACCGCCAGGGAGACTTTGTGGACCTGTGCCGCGGCCCCCACATCCCCCACTCCGGATTCCTCAAGGCCTACAAGCTGACCGGGGTCGCCGGGGCCTACTGGCGGGGAGACGAGCGGAACCGGATGCTGCAGCGAATTTACGGCACGGCCTTTCCGGACCGGGAGGGTTTGAAGCAGTATCTTCGTTTCCTCGAGGAAGCCCAACGCCGGGACCATCGACGCCTGGGAAAGGAGCTGGACCTTTTCAGCTTCAGCGACGAGGTCGGGGCCGGCATGGTGATCTATCACCCCAAGGGGGCGCTTCTGCGCCAGATCCTGGAAACCTTCGAGAAACGGGAGCATCTTCGCCGGGGCTACCACATCGTCATGGGTCCTACCTTGCTCAAGACCGAGTTGTGGAAGCGTTCGGGCCACTTCGATCATTACAGGGAGAACATGTATTTTACGGAAATCGACGAGCAGTCCTACGGCATCAAGCCCATGAACTGCCTGTCGCATATGCTCATTTATAAGTCCAAGATCCGCAGTTACCGGGACCTGCCTCTCCGGTACTTCGAACTGGGCACG
>JARKQW010000122.1 GCA_029974695.1 Syntrophobacteraceae bacterium
TATTTGCATCGGAATCGGCAACGGCTTCGGGCGTTGATCGTGACCCACGGGCATGAAGACCACATCGGGGCCATTCCCTTCCTGCTGAGGGACTTTCAGATTCCAGTTTACGGCACTCGCCTGACCCTCGCCCTCATTCGCGAGAAGCTCCGGGAGTACGGGCTGGCGGATCGGACCAAGCTTATCGAGGTGGCTCCCCGCCAGAAGATCTCCCTGGGTCCCTTTGGGGTGGAATTCATTCAGGTCTGTCACAGCATCCCCGACGGAGTTGGTCTGGCCATCCGCACTCCCGTGGGAATTCTGGTCCATTCCGGGGATTTCAAGATTGATCACACGCCCGTGGACGGCAAGCGATTCGATATGGCCCGGTTCGGGGCTTACGGGGAAGAGGGGGTTTTGGCTCTTTTCTCCGATTCCACCAACGCGGAACGACCGGGGTACACCCTGTCGGAGAAAGATGTGGGACAGACCCTGCGGGAGGTGTTCCAGGAGTGCGCCGGGCGCATCATCGTCGCCGTCTTTGCCAGCAACCTGCATCGAATCCAGCAGGTCATTCATCTGGCTCGGGAATTCAACCGGAAGGTCCTCCTCAACGGCAAGTCCATGGTCGGCAATGTGCGGATCGCCCGGGAACTGGGATATCTGGACTTTCCTCCCGGCGAAGACATAACCCTCCAGGATCTCCCTCGATTTGCGGACTCCCAGATCCTCATGCTCACGACCGGGTCCCAGGGAGAACCCATGAGCGCCTTGAGCCGCATGGCTTTCAACGACCACAAGAAGCTCAAGATCAAGGCCGGGGACACCATCATCCTCTCTTCGAGGTTCATCCCGGGCAATGAGCGCACCATTCAGAACATCATCAACAATTTGTGCCGGCAGGGGGCGGAAGTCATTCATGAGCGTGTGAGGGACATTCATGTGTCCGGGCATGCCTACCGGGAGGAATTGAAGACCATGATCAACGCGGTACGCCCCCGGTATTTCATTCCCATCCACGGAGAATATCGGCACCTGGTGAAGCATCGGCACTTGGCCATGATCATGGGCATCCCTTCCCAAAATTGCCTCCTGGCGGAAAACGGCGACGTCATTTCTTTTCAGGGGAACGGCAAGGCCGCCGTCGGGGAAAGGGTCGAAACCGGTCGAGTATTTGTGGACGGCAAAGGCGTGGGAGATGTGGCGGGGGTAGTCCTGCGGGATCGGCGTCATCTTTCCGAGGACGGTCTCGTGATTGCGTCCCTGGTTCTCAACAACGAAACCAAGGAGATCCTGAGCGGTCCCGACATCCTCAGCAGAGGCTTCATTCACGAGGGAACGAAACCGGAGATCCTGGACGACGCCAAGTGCGTGGTCCTCGAGGTGTTCGACCGGATGCTCCTCGATCCGGAATTCGAAGTGGACTGTGCGGAACTGCAGGCGGAAATCCGCAAGGAACTCAAGCGATTCTTTGGCCGGGTCCTGGATCGGCATCCCGTCATCTACCCCATCGTGGTGGGCATCTGATCCGGGGTCCCCGGTCGGAAGGCTTTTTCGGTGAAACACAAGAAACACGAAATATGGGCGCTTTGCCTGGCGGTTCTCAGCCTGCTTGCCCTCTTCAGCGTGATTTCCTATCATGGGGCGGATTTTGTATACTTCGATGCGCCCTCCTCGTCTCAACGGATTCCCCCCGCGGTGCAAAACCGGGTGGGCTCTTTTGGGGCCCACCTGGCCTGGCTTCTGATCACTCCCTTCGGGCTGGGGGCTTATGCCCTGATCGTCGGCGGGTTCGTACTCAGCTGGTGCCTGTTCCGGGGACGTCTCTCCCTGCCGCAGGCTTACGTGCCCGTGGGCGGTGCCGTCCTCGTGGGGATCAGCCTCATCACCCTTCTGGCCATCCAGGCGCCGGACGTGCGGCTCTTTGTTTTCGGGGGAGAGAAAATCCGCAGCGGAGGAAGCCTGGGGCTCTTCTTGAGCGAGGTGCTGCTGAAGTCCCTGTACCGACTGGGGGCGCACATTTTCCTCGTGGGCGCCCTGCTCCTGGGCCTGCTGCTCAGCACTCCCATGTCCCTGGCTTCCCTGTGGACCTGGGTGGGAAGAATTTGCGTCCGGGGCGGGAAGGTCTTTTCCGGGGCAGTCCGGCGGATTGCCGCCTTGTTCTCCCGGCAGCCGGAGCAAACGCGGCCGGTTTCTCCGGTACCCCGGGAGGCTCCGAGGGCGAAGGAAGTCAAAAGACCCGCTCCCCCCGTGGAAGTCCTCCTCCCCGTTCCCGTCACACCCAAGGTGAGGAAGCCTTCCCGGCAGGTCCCTCCCTTCGTTGCCCCTCCCAAGACGTCCGGGCTTTACCGCCTCCCGGATCTCGACCTTGTGGACGCCTACGAGGTGGAAAATCACAAGCCGGATTGGAAGAAACTCGAAGACAATGCCAGAATCCTGGAAGAAAAGCTCGCGGACTTTGGGGTCCAGGGCAAGGTGATGGACATTGCCCCGGGACCGGTGATCACCATGTACGAATACGCCCCCGCCCCGGGAATCAAGATCAGCCGCATTGTGGGCTTGGCGGACGATCTGTCCATGGCGTTGAAGGCCATCAGCATTCGGGTGGTGGCCCCCATTCCCGGCAAGGCGGCCATCGGGATCGAAATCCCCAATCACTCCAGAGAAACCGTCTCCATTCGAGCCGTCCTGGAATCCGAAGCCTACCTGACCTCACCCTCCCCCTTGACCATCGCCCTGGGCAAAGACATTACGGGGCTACCGGTGGTGGCCAACCTGGCAAAAATGCCTCACCTGCTCATCGCCGGGGCTACCGGAACCGGCAAGAGCGTTTGCATCAACACCCTGTTGAGCAGCCTGCTGTTCCGAAAAACCCCCGAGGATCTGCGGCTTCTCCTGATCGATCCCAAGCGGATCGAACTGAGCACCTACGAAGGGATCCCCCACCTGATCCATCCCGTGGTCACCGACGCCAAGATGGCAACTCGAGGGCTCCGGTGGGCGGTGGAAGAGATGGAGCTGCGCTACAAGCTCCTGGCGGACAAGAATGCCCGCAACATCGAAGGTTACAACAAGATCATCTCCAAGGAGAAGCCCAGGGCCAAAGGGGCGGACCCGAGCGCCGAGGATTCAGGACTGCCTCACCACCGCCTGCCCTACATGGTCATCATCATTGATGAGCTTGCGGACCTCATGATGGTTGCCTCCCGGGAGGTCGAGGAATCCATCACCCGCCTGGCTCAAATGGCAAGGGCCGCCGGGATTCATCTCATCCTGGCCACTCAGCGTCCTTCGGTGGACGTGCTCACGGGGATCATCAAGGCAAACATCCCCACGCGCATTTCATTCCAGGTATCCTCGAGGATCGATTCCCGCACCATATTGGACACGGGAGGGGCCGAAAGCCTTCTGGGGTCCGGGGACATGCTGTTCCTGCCTCCCGGGACGGCCAAGCTTCAACGGATCCACGGGGCGTTTGTTTCCGAGCAGGAGGTCCAACGGCTCACCGAATTCTGGCGCAGCCAGAAACTGGTGGAGGACCCTCTCCGGGATCGGGTCCGTTTCGAGGAAGCGTCTTCCTCGGGGGACCTTTCCGAAGAAGAGCTGGATGAAAAATACGAGGAAGCGGTTCAACTGGTGTTGGATACCAGGCAGGCCTCCATTTCCATGTTGCAGAGACGGCTGCGGGTGGGATACAACCGGGCGGCCCGAATGATCGAGATCATGGAACAGCAGGGGATCGTCGGGGTATCGGACGGAATCAAGCCACGGGAAGTGATTGGAAGGCGGGATTCATGATGGATCGAAGCGGGAAGAAGGGGCGAACAAACGCCCTGAGGCGAGGCGCGGGGCTCTTGCTGGTCTTTTTGCTGGGGGTGAATCTTCCTTCGGCCGAGGCCGCTGCCCTCAGCGTCAAGGAAATTTTGAAGAAGACGGAGTCCCATTATCAGCAAACCCAGGCCTTCACGGCGCGCTTCCGGCAATGGACGACCGCATCGGCCGCCCGATCCATGGCAAGCACCGAGGCCTCCGGGACCCTCTACTATCAGAAGCCCCGGCGGATGCACTGGCAATACGACAAGCCGGAACCCCAGAGTTTTGTGGCAAACAACCAGCTGGCATGGCTCTATGTCCCCTCGGAAAAGACCATCTCCTTTTACGACGCCAACACCTTCTTTGCCTCTCCCCTCGTCCAGACCCTTTTTGACGGGGTGATCGAACTGAAGAATCATTTTGAGATCAGCCTGGATTCGAAACAATCCAGCAAACAGACGGCGGTTTTGAAACTGGTGCCCAGGAAGGAAGACCCGACCCTGCAGTCGTTGTACCTCTGGATCGAGCTCGATTCCTATCGAATCCAGATCATCGAGAGTCACGATGCCCTGGGGAACACGAATCGGGTCGCCCTGGAATCACAGCGAGTCGTCTCCAGCCTCGATCCCAAGCTGTTTCAGCTCGACATTCCGCCTTCCACGGTCCTCCTGGACACCGACGGCCGGGAGCTTTCCCCGGCCGATGTCGAGATGCTCAAGAAGAAACTCACCATCCAATAGGAAACCCCAGCATGAACGAATCCGTGATTCAACGCATCCTGCAGCTCAAAGCCGAACGCCGGGCCATCATCCTCGCCCACAATTACCAGCCTCCTTCCATCCAAGATATTGCGGATTTGACCGGTGACTCCCTGGAACTCAGTCGCCAGGCTGCTTCTACCGATGCCCAAGTGATTGTCTTTTGCGGGGTTGCGTTCATGGCAGAGACCGCGGCCATTCTCAATCCCCACAAGAAGGTCCTGTTGCCGCGTCCCGATGCCGGATGCCCCATGGCGGACATGATCACCCCCGAGGATCTCGTGGCGGTAAGAAACCGGCATCCCGGCGTTCCCCTGGT
>JARKQW010000146.1 GCA_029974695.1 Syntrophobacteraceae bacterium
GTCCTCTCCGAAGGCGACGATTTTTCCGGCCACCTGGGCGCCCACGTCCACCAACTCCTCGGGCTCCACCGTCCCGGTGGCGCTGATGGTCGACAGCAGATCCGTCCTTTGAACCGTCCCCACTTGGAAGGATTCTCGAGAATTCCCGGCCCGGGAGGGATAGTACATGGCAGCCGCCACAACCGAAGCAAGAAGGACCCCCCCAAGAAAGAATCGTCTCAACGTGCGATTTGCTGTGAGTCTCATAGATCCGCCGTCTACTCCCCAGTGAATTCGGCAAGTCCCGGATCGAAACCGAACCCGGTGCCGGGGTTTTCACAAATCCCTTGCGGAGCAAGGATTGCTGCCTTTTCCGAGAAACACGGCCCCATCTCGGCCGTCATCCGCTTCCCCATTCACCGATTCTCCCATGAGCCGGGGCCCGGGAAGCTTCGAAGCCCGGCGTGCGACCCGAGGACGCAACGGGACGCAAGAAGAGCGATTTTTCCCGTTCCATGGGTGTGCATAAAGCTCGCCCCTAGGCCTGCCGACGAACCGACCCCGCCCGCCGGGAGCGCCGTTGGATGGGGAAGGACCATCAAGAATCGCTCGGTTAGGGGGAATCCCCAGGGCCTTGGGACACCGTTTCAGTCGCAAAGGCCCTTCCTGCCTCCACCGCCGGCTTTCCCGTGCTCTCTGTGCGCCCAGCGAGTCTTTTCCTGCTCGAAGAACTCATCCAGCTTCTTCTGCTGCGGTGCCGAGAGCTCAGCCTTCATGGCCTCGCGACTCCGACCCATGATTTCGTCTCGCTCGGGTTTGTTCCTCTCCCGCAGAGCGGTCAATTCCTTGTGGGTTCGGCAGACGATCTCGGCGATTCGTTCTCGCTGGCTTTCCGTCAAGCTCAGCTCCCGGGAAAGCTTCTTCAGGACCTTCTCGACGATGGGTCCTCTTCCCACGAGGACTTCGAGGGCCATGTGTTCGGAAATCACCACGGTTCCCAAGGCGCCGGCAACCATGCCGGACAGAAACAAACTCACAAGTCCCACCCACAATTTCCATCTTTTCACCGGCCAACGCCTCCTTTCACCGGACGCCCAAAGAAGGACCCGTCGACGAAACCACGTCGGAAGAAATCAAAGTCCCGCATCCGGCCTCAAATCAAAGGACCCCGAAAGAACGGGCCATGTCCACGGCGGCCGCGTCACTGAGAATGAGTTCTGCGAGCTCGTATTGGGTATTGACGTTCGAATCCATGATAATGAGAGCCATGAGCAACACCGTCAGACAAGTCACCAGGGCAAAGCGATAGACCGTTCGGCCCACCGGGAATCCGTTCTGCAAGAGGTCGTAACCCGACAGGGATTCCCGGCGAACCCCGCTCATGAGCTTCCGCTGCCAGGACGGATTGCCCGCCGGTCCCCCGGCCGCATTGCGATGGTAGTGAATGAGAGCGGTCTCGATTCTACGAACGTCGTCTCTGGGCGGCTTCATGTCTCACCTCGCCTGTTTCCCAACAAATCCGAGAGAATCTTTCGAAGCTTCTTCTTCGACCTGTGGGTGCGAACCCGCACCGAGATCGTGCTCCACCCCAGTAGTTCCGCGGCCTGTTTCGCCGAACAACCCTCAAGATGCACCAGGGTGAGTGCCATCCGGTCCTCGGGCGAAAGTCGATCCAGGGCATATGCCAGGACCTCCGCCGCTTCCTTCCGTGCCGCTTCCCGATGGAAAGCCTCTCGAGACGGCGCCGTCAGAACCTTCTCCAGCCATGCTTCGGAATCAGGCGATAGGCTGCTGACCGGCGTCTCTCGACTCCCCCGCCGCCGTTGCCAGAAGTCCGCGCAGCATCTCACGGCAATGCGGGAAAGCCAGTGGTCCAAGGGGCTTGCCCCCGAAAAGGACTTGAGGGACCGGAACGCCTCGAGGAAAACCTCCTGGGCCACGTCCTCGACGCGGTCCCCGGGGACGTGCCGGTAGACGATGCCGAACACCCGGGCTTTGTGACGGTCCACCAGCAGCTCGAACGCGTTCACGTCCCCCTCGACAACCCGGGTGATCACGTCCCAATCCTGAGCTTCGCCCTCAGAAGATCCCATAGGTCCGCATTCCGTTCCCACCGTATCCTGTCCCGACCCTGTCACTCCTTAAGTCTCGGCCGTCCTGCAAATTGTTACAAGCCTGAACCGCCTGAATGCGGTTTTTTCGGACGGACCGAGAAACACGGGCACTTCCCTTGGGAAACCAGGCCCTGTGCCCGTAAGATTTGTGGTCTTCGGCTTCTTGAACCCTCCATCCCCGACGGTCGGTCCGCCGGGAAGAAGCTTCAGGTCCGCTCTGGGGAATTGAAATCCCGGCACCGGTCATTCGCGGCTTTACATGCTCTCCCCGACCATTTAAACTCTTTGCCGCTCCTATTCACCATCAGGAACCTTTGACCGATTTGGCCGGTATGAATCCCGTTTCGGCTTTGCTGCGAAAGGGGGACTTTCATTCAAAGGGGCGCAGCCCGTTGTCTGAGTGACTCCCGCGCAAGGGGGACCCGGATAGATCGTGCATGCCCGCCGGATGCCTGCCTTCACGGGCATGACGCCCGAATGCTCTCGGAACCGCTCGAACCGTGAGGAATACGGGCCGCTCAGGAATCTTCACAAAATGAATTGTATCCCGTCCTTGTCCGAAAAGCGCCTTTTGCAAAAAAAGGATCACGTTCCCGGTGCATCCAGGAAGGAGAAAGGATCATGAGAAGGAAACCGCGCTGTTGTTCCATGCTCATCGGCTTTCTGGTCTTGTGCTTGAGCCTCCCGCCCGGCATATGGGCCCAGGGCTCCGGCAGCGGCGACACCTTCAGCCAGCAGGAGTTGGATCAGCTCCTCGCCCCCGTTGCCCTTTACCCGGATTCTCTCCTCGCCCAAATTCTCGTGGCGGCCACCTATCCTCTCGAGGTGGTGGAAGCGGCCCGCTGGGTGAAGAGAAACAAGGGGCAAAGCCCGGAGGCGCTCAACAACGCCCTGGATGCCAAGACGTGGGACCTGAGCGTCAAGGCCCTGGTTCCCTTTCCCGACGTCCTGGCCATGATGAGTGAAAAACTCGACTGGACCCAGAAATTGGGGGACGCTTTCCTGGCCCAGGAGAGCGAGGTCATGGATACGGTCCAGAAGCTGCGCCGCAAGGCCAAGGAGAAGGGGAACCTGAAGACCACGGCTCAACAGAAGGTCGTGGTGGAAGGGGAGTCCGTGATCATCGAGCCGGCCAATCCCCAGGTCATCTACGTTCCCACCTACAATCCCACGGTGGTTTACGGGACCTGGTGGTGGCCCGACTATCCGCCGTATTACTACTATCCGGCGGGAGCGGTGGTCACGGCGGGGATGATCGGCTTTGCCGCGGGCATCGCCGTCGGATCCGCCTGGAACTGGGGCTGGGGCCACTGGGACTGGAATCATCACACGGTCAACGTCAACGTCAACCGCAACGTGAATATCAATCGCAACGACATTCGGCGCACCGATGTCCGTACGGATAAGTGGAAGCATGAAGTGAATCACCGGCAGAACGTGCCCTATCGGAACCAGGCCAATCGCGATCGGTACGGCCAGAAAGGGAAAGACTCCCCGGACAATCGGCGCGATTATCGCGGACACAATCCCGACAGGGCCGACCGAGGTTCCCGGGAAATCAACCAGCAGCGGGGGGACCGGGCTTCCCGTGACATGGATCGCGCCCGGGGGGACCGCTCCGATTTCGGAAGCAGGTCCAGGCCGACCTCGGACTCGGCACTCCGAGGCCTCCAACAGCGCGAGCATTCAAACGCTTTCGGCAATTACGGGCGCGGTGCGGATGTCCGTATGGACTCGGACCGGGGTCGTCAAAGCCGGGAGGCCTCTTCCTTCGGCGGCGGACGCCAGAGCTTTGATCGAGGCGGTTTCGATCGCGGCGGCCGCAGCGGGTTTGACCACGGGGGTTTTGGGGGCGGTCGCAGCGGCGGCGGAGGTTTTGGGGGCGGTCGTGGCGGCGGAGGCGGAGGCCATGGGGGGCGCAGGTAACGAGGGCCCCGATGCTCGAATCCCTATTTGCGGATGGTGCGAACAACCAGGAACCCTGAGAACAACCCGGTCGAAGGGAGGACCACAACATGCTTTCCAGCAATAGACATCCGGCAAGAGGATCGAAAATTCGCTTGAGCGCCGTGGTTTTTTTGGCTGTCGCCTTTCTCCTTGTTTCCTTCGGCGGCAATTCATGGGCCGCTCCCGCAAAGAAACAGCCCCAGCAAACCTTCCCCACGGCGGAAGCAGCCGTCCAGGCCCTAATTCAGGCCATGAAGGACCACGACCAAAAGCAGCTCCTGGCTGTCCTGGGGCTCCAGGGAAAACACCTCATCACCTCGGGGGACCCCGTGGCCGACAGGGAAGGGCGCGAGCGGTTCCTGAAGCTCTACGAAGAAAAGAACCAGTTGACGAAGGAAGGAGACAGCAAGGTGGTGCTCGAGATCGGTTCCGAGCTTTGGCCGATGCCCATCCCTATCGTCAAGGTGGGCGACGCCTGGCTGTTCGATACCCAGGCCGGGAAGGAGGAAATCCTCAACCGCAGGATCGGTCGCAACGAACTCAGCGCCATGAAGGTCTGCCTGGCTTACGTGGACGCTCAACTGGAATACTCGGCCAAAGACCGGGACGGGGACGGGATCCTGGAATACGCTCAGAAAATCGTCAGCACCGAGGGCAAGCAGGACGGTCTGTTCTGGGAGGCAACATCGGGTGCCGAACCCAGTCCCCTGGGGCCCTTTGCCGCCAAAGCCGCGGGTGAAGGCTACACCAAGAAAAAGCCCGGCGGCAAGCCTTCCCCGTATCACGGCTATTTTTACAAGGTCCTGACCGCCCAGGGAAAGCACGCACGGGACGGTGCACGGGAATACCTGGTCAAGAACAACATGATCGGCGGCTTTGCCCTCGTCGCCTACCCGGCCCGCTACGGGTCCTCGGGCATCATGACCTTCATCGTCAACCATGACGGAATTGTCTACGAGAAGGACCTGGGCAAGAACACGGCAAAGATTGCCCGGTCCATGAGACTATTCGATCCCGACAGCACCTGGAAGAAGGTTCAATAGGACCTCCGGCGGCCTTCAGGTCCCGGTGGGGACCCCAACTCGACCGATCCCGTGCACCCGGCGGGAAACGGCACGACGAGTCGCGGGCGGGGAGAAACCCCGCCCCGTCTCTCCTTTCCGCACCCATGCCGGGGGGGTCCCGGCTGCCCGCACCCCAAGGTCCCTCCCCGCCCTGAAGATGGAATTGACAACCCGGGACAAATCCCCCATTCTCTAGACTCGACAACCCGATTCCTTTCAGGAAGACCCTCGCTCCGAACCACAGAAGAGTACATTCCCATGCTCGACATCACTTCGCCCGTGTGTTCCCCGGAAGCGCCCCGGACTCTCGATCAGATCCAGAGCCTGGGCACCCTGGTCGAGGACATCCACCGCCACATCGTTTCCACCCTGGGAAACGAGGTCTACGGGCGGAACAAATTCCGCTATTTTCACGGCCTGGCTTACAGCATCCGGGATCGGCTCATCCGATTGTGGATCAACACCCAGCGGGAATATTACGACAGCATGGCCAAGCGGGTGTACTACCTCTCCATGGAATTCCTCCCCGGCAGGTTTCTCATGAACTATCTCACCAACCTGTGCATGGAAGAGGGCTGCCGGGAAGAGCTGGAGAAACTGGGCCTGGCCCTGGACGACCTGGAAGAGGTGGAGTGGGACGCGGGGCTGGGCAACGGCGGGTTGGGGAGGCTCGCGTCATGCTACCTCGATTCCATTGCCAGCCTGAAAATCCCCGGTTACGGGTACGGGATCCTCTATGACTACGGCATCTTCTACCAAAGAATCGTGAACGGATATCAGGAGGAAAGCTGCGACAACTGGCGCCGCCAGGGCAGTCCCTGGGAAATCCAGCGACGGGAGAACCTCTACGAGGTCAACTTCTACGGAAGGAGCGAGGCCTACCGTGACGGGGAAGGCAATCTGCGCTACCGGTGGGTGGACACGGAAAACATCATGGCCATGCCCTGCGATATCCTGATCCCCGGCTACCGCGGCAACCACGTGACCAACATGCGCCTGTGGGCCGCCCAGTCCAGCCGCGACTTCAACCTAAGTGTTTTCAACCTGGGCGACTATGCCGGGGCCATGCACGACAAGATCATGAGCGAAAACATTTCCAAGGTGCTCTACCCCAGCGACAAGGAGGAACAGGGCAGGGAGCTGCGCCTAAAACAGCAGTATTTCCTGGTGTCCGCCACCTTTCAGGACATCATGCGCCGCCACAAAAAGCAGCACAGCAGCATGGCCGGTTTTGCCGACCACGTGGCCGTGCAGTTGAACGACACCCATCCTTCCATCGCCATCGCCGAACTCATGCGGATTCTCCTGGATGTGGAAAGGCTGCCGTGGGAGCAGGCCTGGGAGATCTGCACCGGCACCTTCGCATACACCAACCACACGGTGCTGCCCGAGGCCCTCGAGACCTGGCCCGTCGAGCTCATCGGTCGCCTGTTGCCCCGGCACCTCGAGATCATTTACGAAATCAACCATCGGTTTCTGAAAGAGGTGGCGGCCCGATATCCCGCGGACGCGGATCGCCTGAGACGGATGTCCCACATCCAGGAGGGGAGCGAGCGCCGGGTGCGCATGGCCCACCTGGCCGTCGTGGGGAGCCATTCCGTCAACGGGGTTGCCGCCCTGCACACACAAATCCTCAAAGACAGCCTCTTTCGAGACTTTCACCAGTTCTACCCCGGGAAATTCAAGAACGTCACCAACGGCGTTACGCCCCGTCGATGGATTCTGCAGGCCAATTCCGCCCTTTCCCGGCTCATCACCGAAGCCATCGGGCCCGGCTGGGTGAACCACCTCGAGAGGCTCAGGGATCTTGTTCCCATGGCCGAGGACCCGGAATTCCGGCGGGCCTTTGCCCGGGCCAAGATGGACAACAAGAAGAGGCTGGCCCGGTACGTGCTTCGCAAGATGAGCATGGGCATCGATCCCCACACCCTCTTCGACTGCCAGTTTAAACGGCTGCACGAATACAAGCGCCAGCTCCTGAACATCCTCCACGTCATTACCCGGTACAACCGGATCAAGGACGACCCCGACGGGGAAATGACTCCACGCACCGTCCTGATGGGAGGAAAGGCCGCCCCCGGCTATTTCCAGGCCAAGCTCATCATCAAGCTTTTCAATTCCGTGGCCGAGGTGGTCAACCACGACCCCGATGTGGGTGGTCGCCTTCGGCTGCTCTTTCTGCCCAACTACTGCATCTCCCAGTCCGAAAAGGTCATCCCGGCCGCAGACCTCTCTCAACAGATCTCCACGGCCGGGATGGAAGCCTCGGGAACGGGAAACATGAAATTTGCCCTCAACGGGGCCCTGACCATCGGCACCCTGGACGGCGCCAACGTGGAAATCCGGGAGGAAGTGGGTCCCGAAAACTTCTTCCTGTTCGGGCTCACGGCCGGGGAGGTGGACCAGCTGCGGCAAACGGGCTACGACCCTTACGGGTACTACGCGGGGGACCCGGAACTCAAACGAGTCGTGGATCAAATCGCTTCGGGCGTCTTCTCCCCCGATGAGCCGTCCCTCTTCATGCCCATCGTGGAGAACCTTCTGCGAAACGGCGACTACTTCATGGTGCTGGCGGACTATCGCAGTTACGTGGATACCCAGGCCCGGGTGGATGAGCTTTTCCGCAACAAGGAGGAATGGACGCGAAGGACCGTCCTCAACACGGCCAACATGGGTCGGTTTTCGAGCGACCGGGCGGTGATGGAGTATGCCCGGGACATCTGGGGTGTGCAGCCGTTGGGGTCGTAGGGCCGGAATCGTTCTCCCACCTCGATGCCCTCGAAGGGGGCTATGCGCCCTGGGCGAAAAAGCCCAGGGACCATTCCCGGGCCTGGGCAAAAACGTTCTTTAGGAGCTGCAGGTCCACGCAGAGGTTTTTGGCCAGGACCTCGAGGGCGGGCCAGTCCGCGTCCTCGAGATGCTCCAAAAGCTCGAAGAGCGGCCGGTACTCGTTGTTGGGCTCCCGTTGGAGGGCGGCCTTGAGCCGGGCGTCCAGGGGCAGCAGCTCGACGACCTTTTCCATGGGCATGCCCAGAATGGCGTCCAGGAGGGAAAACAGGCCCATGAGAAAGAGGGTGCCGGGATTGAACCCCCAGTAATCCACCCGGGTTGCCAGGACCTCGAGAAACTTTCCCCGCAGCAAAGAGAGTGCCGCCAACTCCCGGGGAACCTCGTCCTTGCCTGCCATGTCCACCAGGAGCACGGCCCTCAGCCAGCTTTTCAGCTTCTGCCAACCCAGCAGTAGGACGGCCTGGTCGATGGACTGGATATTCTGTCGGAAACCAAAGGAAGCGCTGTTCAGATAGGAGAGAAGACGAAAGCTCAGGGACACGTCCGAACGAACCGCCGCCGCCAGGGCTTTGAAGTCCGGGTCTACGCCTTCCATGAGACGAAAAAGGTTCAGACGGGTTACCTCGTTGGAACCGAGCCTGCGATTGGGCACGCGCTCCGATTCCTTGAAAAAGGACCCCTGGAACAGGGTGAAGTCCATGTGCCGGGCGGCCTGAAACTGCTCCCCGGTCTTGACCCCTCGCGCCAGCAGGTTTCCCTTGTGCTCCTTAATCCCATGGAAAAGGGCGGATTCGGGTGTGCTTCGACCCAGGTCCCAGGCCAGGATGTCCGCCTGGGCCATAAGATGGACGGGAAGGGGGCTTCGAGGAAGGATCTCGACGGCGATGCGGTAGCCGTCGCTTCGCAGCTTCCGGAGAGCGCCATCCAGCTCCGACGCGGGCGTCGGGCCGGGCAACACGCGCACCACTCCGCTCGAGGGCGGAAGAGCGTAGGGCAATCCTGCCAGGATGCCGGCTTTGTCGAAGCCCACCATGATCTTCTTGCCCCGCTCCATGGCTTCCTGCAAGCCCACGTAGGTGCCGGCGGACCAGACGGTCCCGCCGCCCTGCCCGGGAAAGACGGGGTGAATCCCGTCCTTGATTTCGCACCCCAACAGTTCGTAGCCCCAAATGCTGCGCCGGGCATCGAAGATGGGCTGCCGGGTGAAAAACACGCTCTGCTCTTCCGGTGCCGTGGTTTCCTCGGTCATGGGAATCTCTCTTGTCGTGCCTTGGGTGAGGAAGAAAGGGAAGGAAAGAACGACCGCCCCCGAGAGTTTTCCGGGTAGCATATCCACCGGGGTTCGTCAACAGCCTGCTGGGTTGCCAAAGAAACCGAGAGTCGCGGCTTCGAGCCGGTTTGAACGCCGTGGGGGCGCTCCTGAGGTCCGATTCTCTCAACCATCGGATTTCTCTTGTTTTTTTGCGTATGAACGATATAACATACGCTATTAAATTCGGGCAGGGGCCGTGGTCTGTCATTCAGAAGAGAGGTGCAGCGAATGGACACAGAAGGTCGAAGTCTTTCGGCATTGGTACAAGAGATACGACGTCAGCTTTCCTTGAGCCAGGAAGACCTGGCCCGGCAGCTCGGCGTCAGCTATGCGACCGTCAACCGATGGGAGAACGGTCTATCCAAGCCTTCCAAGCTCGCAAAGGCCCAACTGGAGAGCTTTTGTAAAAAAATGACCGGTCAGGGCAAGTTGACGCTTCCGGAGGGCGACCGCAGATGACGACTAAGAACGAAACACAGAAACCGCCGCTGCCCCTTCTTATCCTCCGTCTGCGCGCCGTTGTCCTCGCCCTCGGCGAGTCGGCCTCTCCCGCATGGTGGAAAACCGAATTCATGAATGAGACCGGGCTGAGGTTCTTGGAACGTCTGTATCCGCGGACGACCTTTCAAGCAGCGGTCCACGCAGCAGGGAAGGCTGCAGGTGACGCTCATGACCGCGCCGTCGGACGCGTCGGTGTGTACCACCTCTTCAGACTGCCCGAATCCCTGGAAACCGAACTCCATCGAATGCCTCCGGACCCGGCCGACGATTTCTTCCCGTCATTGCGCAACGCCATGGGGCGGCCTGAAGAGTTGATGAAATTGCTCGCACCGATGTGCGGCGGCGAGAGAGCGGACGCCGCTCCGGGAGCAAGAAAGATCGGCACCGACAAGGACATTATGACAACGGCGGGGATCAGGAAAACCGCCGCTGTTTACCATACGGCGTTTGCTCGGAATAAACCCGGCTTCCCCTATTTCACGGCCGTAACGGACGGAGGCCGTGGATGACCATGACCATGGATAAAGAAGTACAGCGGAAATACTCGACCGCGATCAGCAAGGGTGCCGGAATGATTGAAGAGACCCGGCGTCTCCTCGAACAATGGCGTCCGGATGAACCGCTCGATGACTTCACGCGCAGGGTCCAGGCTGAAGGGCTTCTCGGCAACTCCACCGCCTACAGAACCCGCGACGTCGTCAGGAGGGTGTTTGCACCGCGGTTCTTGAGACCGAGCGACAAGCCCGCACGGATTCTTCAAAGAGTGCTTGCATCAGGCCTGCCGGGGCGTGTTTTCAC
>JARKQW010000156.1 GCA_029974695.1 Syntrophobacteraceae bacterium
ATTTTCCCCGGAAAAGGTCCTCATCCGAAGTTGCATTCAAGCTGAAACTGCCCATCCGCAGGACTCAGCCCTTTGCTCGAAATCTTCACTCAGCATGTCAGGGCGACCTTGGGCGCAACCTGGTATCACGGGTGGAAGCCGGAGGGAGATATTTCCTCGATTGAGCGACTTGGCCGGTCGGAATCCCGTTTGGTCATTTTTGCGTAAGCGGGAATCCGGAAAGAGAGTGCATACCCGTTGGATGCCCGCCTTGGCGGGCATGACGCCTTGATGCTCTCGGAATCGCTCAACTTAGGTTCTTATCTGTGGATGGGTCTTTAGCAGGCTTTGGTCCGCGGGAGATCGCCCCTGAGGGCGGGCATCTTTATGATGCGGTTCTCGATCAGAAAACCCACTATCTGTTCCGTTGATTCCTCGAGGGTCTGGACCCCGGTTTCCACAACGAGGTCCGGAGATTCCGGCTCTTCATAGGTGTCCCCGATCCCCGTCATGTCGGTGATTTCTCCCCTCCGAGCCTTGGCATAGAGCCCCTTGGGATCCCTCTTCTCGCACACTTCCAGGGGACAGCGCACGTAGATCTCGAAGTACGGCCATCCCTTCATCAGTTCGCGAATGAACCGGCGGCTTTCCCCGTACGGGGTGATGAACGCCGAAACGACCAGGATGCCTGCATCCACCATCAGCTTGGCCACCTCGGCCACCCGCCGGATGTTTTCCTTCCGACCCTCCGGACTCAGGTTCAAATCTCTATTGAGACCGGAACGGATGTTGTCGCCATCCAGGACATAGCTTCGAATTCCGAACTTGTGGAGGCGGGCCTCCACCGCATGGGCCAGGGTGGATTTGCCGCTTCCGGACAGCCCGGTGAACCACAGAAGTGCACTACGGTGCCCATTGAGCTGATGGCGGTCCGCACATTGGATCGTGGGTTTGAACGGGTAAATATTCATCAATTCAGAAGCCTCATCAAGTCTGGGATGTGGGTCCCTTCAACGGTCCCTTCCCTCCCGTCGGGTGGAACGTCTCGGGGAATCCGTGCCGTGTTTCCTGCTCCTTAGATCCCCCCTCTTCCCCGCCCCCGAAAAACCCCGCGAGACTTTGCGCCAAAGGGCGGCACCGGGAAAATCCGATTCTCGGTCCCGGGAAAGCCGGGTCAAGAAGCCTACTTGTAGGATAGAGATGCGTTCTCGCTTGTCAACAAGAATATGAGAAGGATGCAAGGTGCGGAATGCTTGCCGCATATGGCGAAAACCCCGGTCCCTCTCGCAGTTGACTTCAAGTATCCCATATGCTAAGAGACGGCGGAATTTATGATTCAGGGGGAAACTGCGGTTGGGCGCTCATGCAAAAGAGGCAGTCGGTCTGGAACAAGAGTTCATTATCTCGAACAAATTGGGAATACACGCGCGCGTTGCAGCACAGATCGTGAAAGTGGCCGCTCAATTTCAATCCGAGATATGGATCATGAAGAGCGGAAACAGAGTCAACGGCAAAAGCATTCTGGATGTGATGACCTTGGTGTGTCCTCACGGCAGCAGGATTCGCGTCTCCGTCGACGGACCGGACGCGGCGGCCGCCATGGATGCGCTGGCCCACCTGTTTCAGACAAAGTTCGGTGAGTCATAAGGTTTTTCCTCCTTCCTGAGCACTTCCGATGGTTTTGCGGTCCCTACCGAGTAGTCGTTGTCGGGCATAGTGAAACGGAAAGCGGCTCATGCGTCCCATCCCGGCGTCGAGTCTTCCCAATCCCCGGGCAGGAGTCCTCCAAATCCTGATCAGAAACGACCCAATCAACCGTCGCGTTCGGTCCGGGCCCAACGCCCTTATCCGGTTTGCAGCGTACCTCGCGGGTAATTTTCATGAACCCATCTTCCGAAGTCATTGAAGGAATCGGCGTCTCCCCGGGCATTGCCATTGGAAAAGCCTACCTCGTGGAGCAGGGACGCATTCCCATTCCCCATCACACCATCGAAGATGAATCCGGTGTCGACCGGGAATGCCAAAAGTTCCAGGACGCCGTCAACAAGGCGGAAGAGGACTTGGAGGAGATCAAGGCGCGGATCCTCCCCGTGATTAAGGAACACGCCCGGGTCCTCGAAGTCCACCAGATGATCCTGCGAGACCCCCTGATCTTCGGAGAAACCCTTCGACTGATTCGACAAGAGCGGCTCAATGCCCAATGGGCCCTGCAACGTTCCCTTCTCAAGGCCTACGAGCTTTTCGAATCCGTCGAGGACGAGTACGTGAGAAGCCGCACCACCGACATCCAGGCGGTGGGAGAACGGATTCTTCGCAACCTGGCGGGCAAGGAGGAAAACCTCTTCAACAGCATCCGCGAACGGGTGATCCTCGTTGCCCACGACCTCTCCCCCGCGGACACAGCCCAGCTGCTCCTGGAAAAGACCCTGGGATTCGTTACCGATATGGGAGGACGCACCTCCCATACCTCCATCCTGGCACGATCCCTGAACATTCCCGCGGTGGTGGGGACCGAACGGGCCACCCAGGCCATTCCGTCTGGATGCCTCGTGATCCTGGACGGCT
>JARKQW010000158.1 GCA_029974695.1 Syntrophobacteraceae bacterium
TTGTGGGTCAGGGGAAAGAAGACCCTGTCCAGGATCGAATCGGGGGAGAAGGGCACCATGATTTCATCCGCGAGGCCCAGCATCTGGGCGAAAAACCCCCGGATCCCCAGCGCCTCGGTAGGAAAGAGCTCGATCAGCGCATCGATGGCGGCATCGGGGTGGTTGGGCCAAAGGAAGTCATGGTGAGGGGCCACGATGCGGCACAGCTCGGGCAGTTGCACCATTTGGATCTTGTCCCGAATGCCCGTCCCCTCGAAAATGGGCCCCAGCCAGTTCTTGGCTCCGCTGACGAGATGAAGAGACACGTCGAAGGTGAACTTGCCCCCGGCACGGTCGAAGGTCGTTGCATAGCCGCCGGGCTTTTCGTGTTGCTCGACCAGTGTTACGGGAAAACCGTTCCGGGCCAGGAGCGCTGCGGCACTCAGACCTCCCAGCCCGGCCCCGATGACCACCACCGGCAGGTCCCCCTTGGGTATCCCGGCGGCAAGGGCCTCGAGTACATCCCACCGGGCGGTCATTCCTGCCGCCAAGGCCGCAGCCGTCTTCATGAAATCTCGGCGGGAAATGGATTGGTCTCCGGCAACTCGGCTCATGGGATCCTCCTTCCCTGTACCGTGAAATAATACCATAAAATCCGGAGCTCTCCGGATCTCCCCCCCGAAACCCCGCCGGGAATCCGCTACCCCCTGTCCCGGCCACGGCGGGAGGCGAACTCTTGCCTTGCCCCTCGAAGTCACGGGAAACCATACCAGGAGGGAAAGTCCGTCCTCCCGAGATTATCTTTTGGCGCCGGGATTCCTGATCCCCAGCCTCGAGGCCAGCTTGTGCAGGTTGCTGCGGTGCATGCCCAACTCCCGGGCCGCCGCGGCCCAGTTGCCGCGGTTCCCGGCCACGGTTTGAAGAATGAGGTCCTTTTGGAAATCTTCCACCACTTCGCGAAAGGAACGGCCGGCCGAAACCCGCAGCGTCTCCCGGGGAGGTGACGGGTCGCCAATTCCCGGGGCGGCTTCCAGATCTCCCCCCAGGTGGACGGGAGCGACCACCACCAATTTTCCCCGGGGGACTTGGGCCCCAGCCTTGAGGATCGCCCGCGAAAGCACGTTTTCGAGTTCCCGCACGTTGCCCGGCCAGGGGTAACGCCGGAGCAGACCCAGGGCATCCGAGTCCAACCGTACCGGCCCCAGGCCCAGGCGTCGCTGGATCGCTTCACAGAAATGCCCGGCCAACAAGGGGATGTCCTCGCGCCGCTCCCGCAAAGGCGGAACCACCAGGGGATAGACGCTGAGTCGATGAAAGAGGTCGGCTCGAAACCTCCCCTCCCGGACCTCTTCCTCGAGGTTTCGGTTCGTGGCGGCAAGGAGCCGAACATTGACCCGCACGGTCCGGCCGGACCCGATCCGCCGCACCTCCCCCTCCTGCACCGCCCGAAGGAGCTTGGGCTGGATGGAAAGAGGCAATTCCCCGATTTCATCCAGGAACAGGGTCCCGCCGTCCGCCACCTCGAATTTCCCCGGCCGATCCCGGACGGCCCCCGTAAAGGCCCCCTTAGTGTGACCAAAAAGCTCGCTTTCCGCCAGGCCCTCGGGAAGCGCCGCACAGTTCAGGTACAGCAAGGGAGCATTCCGGCGAAGAGAAGCCGCGTGAATGGCTCGAACCGCCAATTCCTTGCCGACCCCCGTTTCACCCAGGACGAGAACGGTGAAGTCCGATCCCGCCACCAAACCGATCTCCCGCCTCAGGTGCTCCACGGCAAGGCTCGATCCCAGGATCTCCTTGCCCCGGTGCAAATCCGCCATGAGATCCCGGGCAATCATCCCCTGCCGCACGGCGCTGTTCTCGAGGGCTTCCATGAGGTCCGCCGCCCGCATCTGAGCGGCGGCCATGGCCGCGATGGCTCGCAGAAACTTCTGATCCAGGCCTTGGAAGGCCGTGGGGTCCAACGCATCGGCGGTGAGCGCCCCGATGAGCTCTCCCTCCACGTAGAGGGGACATCCCAGGCAGGCGTGAACGCGGCGCGCCGCGCTAGGATCCCCCCGGATCATCCCGTCGAAAGGATCGGGGGACGGATCGTCGGCGGAAAAGCGCACGGGTTCCGAGGCCCTGCAGATGCGTGCCAGGCGGGGATGTCGGTCCAAAGGGTAGCGGCGCCCCAAAGCGTCCGCCGACAGCCCTCGAGCCGCAACGGGCACCAGGTCTTCTCCCTCCAGACGCAGCAGAGAAGCGGCATCGTAAGGAATCACGCCCCCAAGAGCTTCGAGGAGCCTTCGATACCGGTCCCCGGCGCTCAAGGCCGCCGTCAGGTCCAAGGCAACGGTGATGAGGGTGTCGAAGGTTTCCATGGTTGTCAGGTGTATAACACGGTTACAGAAAAGACAACAACCTCTTTGTGGTCCTTCCGGCAATGTTCTTTGCAACCCGTGGATTTCACATACTCAAAAGGCCGACATTCCCCTTGCCTAAGTCAATGAACGAAAGTGAGCAAACGGCGTAGGACAACGGTTGGAAAGAGAGCCTTTCGAGGGCGGGAGGTCGGCCATGAGAGACAATAAAGGATTATGGATCACCGTGGGTCTCGTGATCTTTGCGGCCTTTTTCGTATTGGGGTGGTTCGGCCGCGAAGTCTATCGAAACGTTCCCCCGATCCCGGAACGGGTGGCGACCCATTCGGGAGAAATCCTCCTGACCCGGGAGGACATCCTCCGGGGCCGGCAGGGGTGGCAGAGCATCGGAGGCCACCAGGTCGGCTCCATTTGGGGTCACGGGGCGTATCAGGCCCCCGACTGGTCGGCGGACTGGCTCCACCGGGAGGCCACGGCATTGAGGGAGATCACGAACCTCGAGCTCTACGGCAGGTCCTTCGGCGAGCTCTCCGCCGCGGGAGCAGCAGTGGGGGAGCAAGTCAAGGTTGCCCTTCGCACCAACACGTACGATCCCTCCTCGGGGACCCTCGAGGCTTCCCGGGAACGTGCGCGGGCCATGGCCGAAACCGCCGGGCACTTCCGGGCGCTCTTCGGGGGGGACCGGCCCTGAGGCGGCTTCGAGGGGCCTATGCCCTCAAGGAATCCACCGTCCCCGACCTCGAGAGGCGACGGGCCTTGACCGCGTTTTTCTTCTGGACGGCCTGGGCAGCCGGGACTCAGCGTCCCCATGCGGAGGTGACCTACACAAATAACTGGCCCCACGAGCCGCTGGTGGGAAACACCCCCAGCTCGGCAAACCTGCTCTGGTCCCTGGTGAGCGTGGCCCTCCTCATCGCCGGAATCGGGTCCCTGGTCGCCTTCAAGCTGTTTCACCGGGGAGAGGATGAAGCACCCCCGCCTCCCGCAGCCGATCCTTTTGACGGCATCGAGACCACGGCCTCCATGAAGGCCACGGCCAAGTTCGCCGGGGTCGTGATCGCCCTGTTTGCGCTCCAGGCGCTTCCGGGGGCCCTCACCGCCCACTACACGGTGGAAGGAGGCGGCTTCTTCGGAATCCCTCCGTCCCAAACCCTGCCCTACGCCGTGACCCGCACCCGGCACATCCAGCCGGCAGTCTTCTGGATCGCTACGGCGTTTCTTACCGCCGGACTTTACCTGGCCCCGGCCGTGGGGGGCCGTGAGCCTCGGTTCCAGGTCCTGGGCGTCAATGCCCTGTTCGGCGCCCTGGTTTTTGTGGTCCTGGGGTCCCTTGCCGGGGAATAGGTCTCCGTTCAACAGGTGCTGGGCCTGGATACCGGGTCCTGGTTCGGGCATCAGGGGTATGAATACGTGGACCTGGGCCGCTTCCGGCAGATCCTTCTTTTCGTGGGGCTTCTCCTGTGGCTGACCTTGATGCTCAGAAGGCTTTGGCCCGCCCTCGAGCACAAGGATCACCGGAGGCAGCTGGTGCTGCTTTTTGCGGGTCCCTCCGCGGCCATCGGGCTTTTCTACGGGGCGGGCTTCTTTTACGGGGCGCGGACTCACCTTTCCATCGTGGAATACTGGCGATGGTGGGTCGTGCACCTTTGGGTGGAAGGTTTCATGGAAGTTTTTGCCACGGCGACCATGGCTTTCCTCTTCACTCAAATGGGCCTGGTCCGAGCCGCCGGCGCCGTGCGCGCGGTCCTCATGGCGTCGGCCCTCTACCTGGTCGCGGGAATTCCGGGCACGTTTCACCACCTCTATTTTTCCGGGACCCCCATTTCCATCATGGCCGTGGGAGCCACGTTCAGCGCCCTCGAGGTGGTGCCCCTGGCCCTCATCGGGTTCGAGGCCTTCGAGACCTACCGACTGGGACGGAGTGCGCCCTGGATGGAAAAGAACCGGTGGCCCGTCCGGTCCTTCCTGGGGGTTGCCTTCTGGAACCTGGTGGGGGCGGGCATCTTTGGGTTCCTGATCAACCTGCCCATTGCCCTCTACTACATGCAGGGGCTCAACACGACCCCGGTCCACGGCCATGCGGCCCTCTTTGGGGTCTACGGCCTCCCGGCCCTGGGGCTGGTGCTCCTGGTGGTGAGAAGGCTGCAGCCCGAGGGGGTGTGGCGGGATCGGCCCCTCCAGATCGCCTTCTGGGGAATGAACGGCGGACTGGTGCTCATGATCGCCCTGAGCCTTCTTTCCATCGGCCTCATGCAGGCGGCGGCAAGCATCGAGCACGGCTCTGGTACGCCCGGAGCGCCGAGTACCTCCAGCAGCCCCTTTTGGCAACTCTGCGGTGGCTGCGCATGATCGGGGACACGGTCTTCCTGGTGGGGGTTGGGTCCCCGGCCTGGTTCTTTGCGGGACTCAAGACCGGCTGGTCGTACGCCCGCGCAGCAAAAGGCGCGGAACTCCCCGCGGGGAAGGCCGCATGGCAAGCCAGGTAACTTGAAGTCGCGAAGGCGGCGTCTTCCGGGCGGAAATTCTCCGCCCGGCAATCCCGGGCTGCGGGCTTCCCCCACGGCCCGGGAAGGATTGCGGAAAGGAGCGCGGACCATGAACCCTATCGAGGAACTGAGGCAAGAGCACGAAGGGCTCAGACTCTCCCTCGAGATCCTTTTCCCGGATGGTTCCAAGGCTGGAAAGGAACGGAGCTGGGGGAAACGGCGGAAGATCCGGGGCGTTTGATCGAATTTTTCACCATCTTTGTGGACGCCTGCCACCACGGGAAGGAAGAAGAACTGCAGTTCCCGGTCCTGGAGGAGGCCGGGGTCTCCCGGAACGGGGCCCCATCGGGGTCATGCTGGCGGAGCACAATGCCGGACGCGGCTACGTGCGGGCCTTGCGCAGTGCCCTGGCCGACCTCGACCGGGGGAACCGATCCGTTCTCCCCGAGGTCGAGAGACAGGCGGAGGGTTACGTGCGGCTGCTCCGGGAGCACATGGAGAAAGAAAACCGGGTGCTCTTTCGCATCGCCGAGGACCGCCTTACAAGGGATGTGAAGGACTGCCTGAAAGCGGGATTCGAGCGAATCGAAGCGGAACGAGTGGGGAACGGGCGGGGGAGCGGGGAGATTTCCCGGGAAGGAAGGTCCCTTACTTGGCTACCGCCCGGTCCTTGAGTCGCTTCACCTCGTCGTCGAAATAGGGGGCATACATCAGCTTGGGCTGGTTGCCGTATACGTAGCTGTTGACCCCGAACACGAAGTTGCCGTCGGTGTCGTTTAGAGGCGTGAACTCCAAAATCCACGGCCCTCCGCTGCAGCCCCCGGTCTGGGTGGTTCCCATTCCCATGGTGGGCGGTTCCACGGAGCCGTCCTTGTCGGCGTAGGAAGCCTGAGACTGGTACAGGATGCGCCCGTTGAAGGGTTCCACCGCCGGATAGCCGAACATGTTCCAGTGCTGCACCCGGCTCTTGTTGTAGGCAAAGCCCAGGTAGCCCACCACGTCGGAGAGCTTTTCGCCCTGGTCGTTGTTTTTCGTGACGGCAAAGGCCACGTCACGGCCTATGTCGCCCCCCTTGTGATAGCTGCCGAAGAGAATGAAGTCGGTGGCGGGCCAGGTTCCGTAGGGTTTGACGGGGGTCTTTCCTTCCTTGATGTAAGCAGGGACAAAAACCCACTTCTCTAGGAAATGGCCTTTTCCATCGGAGACGCAATGGCCTGCGGTGATGACGGCGTTTCCCCCGATGGAAGAAGCCGAGCAGACATTGTCCTCACCGTCTTCGACGAAGAAGACCTTCCCCACGGCCATGTAGGGATAGGTCTTGTAGTATTCCTTGGGAACCGCAAAGGTGTTTTGGGGGGGCGGGTACTTGTAGCCTTCCGCCGTGGCATCGGCCTTTTGGACCTCCGGCTCCATGGCGGGTTTGGAGCGGCGTTTCGGAGATTTTTCTCCGGGCATCCCGCCGGGATCCATCCCGGGTTCGCCCCGGATCTCCTCCTCACCCGAGGCTTGGGTGGAAGCAGGCTTTTCCGGGCGCACGGGCATTTTGCGCGGCTTGGCCCTTCGCATCCTCTCGGGAGTCCAATACTCGGCGGCCTTGGCCGACTCCGATTGGGGCACCGAATAGACCGTAACGGATTCTTCGGCCGGAGCCGCTGCGGCCGGGCCCAAGACCATGCCCGGAATCAGCAACAAGAAAACCAACCCTATCTTCATTTCTTCCTCCTGCTGGGTGCCGTGCGAGACGACATCGTGTTGAAGGGCCCTGTCCCGACATCCTTTTGGCGGTCACTCCCATCGAGGCAAAGGGAAAAAACGACCCTTGCCCGGGGCCGGGGAGACAATTCGCTCTCCCCCGGTGGGAGAGGGCCGGGGGAGAGGAAGACTCCGGGACAAGTCCCGGGGTCTTCCGGTCCCTACGGGCGGATCTCGATGGTGGGGTAAAGCCCCTTGAGAGGCCCATCGGGATAAGGTTGAATGGTGTTGTACGAGATGTTCCGGGTCTTCTGGGCGTGGCCCGGATGGGCGTTCCCGTCGAAGAAGGCACCGTTGGCTTCGAGAATATGTTCGATCCGGTGCTGAAAACCGTGCACAAACTCGTGGCCGCTTCCCCGAAAATACATGCTTCCCAGCTGAAGTTCCCCTTTGTGGTGAGCCAGCTTCTCGAGGGGGATGGTCTGGGAGGCCAGGTCTTCGGGAGACCGGAGGTAGCCCCACACGAGGGTTTTGGGGGGGACCTCCAGGGGTTGTTCCAGGTCGATGACGGTATGGGGCATGACGATGCTTCCTTCTCCCACCGTGAGTCTGCAGGACGGAGTCCCGTGAAGGAAGGAGTTGAAGCCGACGAAGACCTTGTTGCCCAGGGTCGCGCAGATGACCTTGCCGCCGTGGGCCGTCACGTCGTTTCCCTCGAGTTCCGACTGGACGATGTAGCAGTTCTCCTGGGCGTTGGAGCCTCTGCCCAGCCGGGAATCCTCGATATAGGCCCGTTGGGCCACCAGGACATTCTCCTCGATCCGGTTCTTTCCCTTCACCACGGCATAGCGGCTCACCTTGGTTCCCTTCGGCAAGGAATCGAGGAGCTCCTTGCCGACCAGGCCGAAGATCTCCTCGTAGTCCTTCTTCCGCCCTTCCACGAAGTCCACGAGCTGTCCTCGGGGCTTCTTGCCGGCTTCCAGGTGAATGTACTTCTCCAGGACCTCCATGGGGTACTGGTAGTTGAATTCAAAAACATCTCCCGCCTGCACCCAGATCCGCCCCGGGTCGATGCGGGCATGGGCCAGTTCTCCCCTCTGGACGTAGGCAAAGCTGCCGATGACGCAGTCATGGACCGTGGTCAGGTCCACGGTCCCGAACGGGCCCAGGAAGCTTCCCTCGATGGGCGACCCGTGAATGTTGGCATAGTGCAGGGCAACGGTGTTTTGAATGAGAAACTCCTCGGGGCTTTCCGGGTCATGGGAGTTGCTGTGGACGAGGGTCTTTACCAGGAAGCTGTCTTTGATTCGGATCATTTCGTCTTCGTGCAGAGGGATTTCCAGGGAACCGCACTTGAGGGTTTCTCCCTTGGTCTTGAGTTCATCGCCTCGAACGTCGCTCTTGTAGACAATGGAATGGTCCACGACGCACTTGCCCAGGAAATAGCTTCCCGCGAGGCTCGATCGGCGGAACTGAAAGCTAAGAGGATGATGGGGCGTAAACCCGTAAAAGGCATAGAATCGGACGAAATTTTCCGGAACAACCAGGGTGCGGACGAACGGTCCCACGTCCATAGAGAGCTCCCGCAGATTCACATTCACACGATCCACCACACGATGCAGCACCTTTTCCAATTCGGTCATTCCCTTCTCCCTTTTCCAATGGTCCAACGTTTCCCTCGACTGGATGAACGCACGGCCGCCCCTTGAAACCCTGTCGACCGTCAGTTCACGACCCAAACCGTCTTATCCTTGGCCAACTGGATGACCTTGTTGCTCACACGCCCCATGAAAAATTCCTGTACTCTCGAGAGCCCCCTCCGCCCGACCACGATGGTGTCCATTCCCTCCCGATCCGCTTCCTCGACAATGGCGTGGGCCCGGCTGCTGACTTCCCGGACCATTCGAATGCGAACCTGATCGTCCTTGAGGCCTGCGTCCAGCAGGCGTCGGCGGGCTTGATCGAAAGTGGATTCCATCTCCCTGGCGGCTTCCTCCAGTTCTTTCCGGGCGATCTCTTTCCATTCGTTCTCGTAGCCGACGGCATAGGCGTCCCCCAGACCGTGGAAGAAGACATCCAACCTACGGATGGCATGGAACAGGGTCACCTGTACGTACGGATACCCCACGGCCATCTGCGCCACGTGGTCCACGGCGCGCATGGCTCCTTCGGACGCGTCCAGGGACAACAGCAGCCTTCCCGGCAGAGACCTGCCTCCAACCACCCAGGTGGGCAGGTGAGTGAGTTTCTCCACCAGTTTGTCCGCTATGCTCCCCAACATGAAGTCCTTCAGTTGGCTCAACCCGCTGCGTCCGATCACCAGGGCGTCGTAGCCGCTTTGAGCTTCCTCGATGATATCCCGGGCGACCCCGGCCTTTCGCGGCACGGAAAGCAGCCGGATGCATTCTTCGCCGACTCCCGCGGCAAGCAATTCCTGTTTCGCCCGCACCATGAGCTCCCGGGCCACTTCTTCCTGCCGGTCTTCCCACGCCTGGATGTTCACGATCTTGTAATGGAAGGCGGGCTCTTTCTCCATGTCCCAGAAGGATTCGGGAATTCGAGTGTAGACGTGAAAGAGGACGATTTCCGCCCGTCCCGGGGAGAAAAACGTCCCGGCATATCGGGCGGCCTGCAAGGCCTGATCGGAACCGTCAATGGCCACCAGGACCCGTTTTCCATTGGGAGAAGCCATATCTTTCCTTTCTTTCCGTCCCGACCGTCCCGGTCGCCCGCAACTCTCGCGGCCGGCAATGACGGGCCGCAACCCGGAGGAAGGCGCCTCGGGCCGAGCCTCAGGCGGACCCGGGGGATTCCGCCTTCCCCGGGAGGATCCTTCGGATCTCGTTCATGATTTTCGTTCTATGTTGGTTGTAGGAAAAATCGTTGGACATGATCATGTCCAGTTGCCGGGTGTGGATGATGAGGTACCCAAGGATCTTCAGCTTTTCCTTCATGACCTCTTCCTCGTAGCCCTCGATGCGGGCGAACACCCCGTCCTCCTTCACCTCCACCCGGAAACCGAATTCCTCCACAATTCCCGCCAGAAAGCAGGCCCGCCGGATCCTCCGTTGGGCATCCGCAGCCCCCCCCTTGAAATGAAAGCTCACGTAGTTCTCCTGGGCCCGATCGCTCACCAGGGCTTCGATGGTGGAGAAATGAAAGCCGAACCTTGAGCTGAGCGTGCAGAAGTTCTTGGAAATCATAAAGTAGTTGCGGTTGACGTAGGGGGAAGGCATGGAGGGATCCAGGGCGGGATTGGCGGTCGCTTCCATGAGCACCGACATGAATCCCTTGGCGTCCACCGGCGGAGGACCCTCCCAGGGCACGGCCACAATGCCCTCCCACAAAGCCAGCATGGGGATGGAGACGATATTGTCCAGGGTGACGAATCTTCCGGGAACGTCCTCCCTGAATCCGTCATCCAGGTTGATGAACCACCACTGCATGGGAATGTCACAGATGAGTTGCTTGCTGGCCCGTTCGGAAAACCGGTGTTCTTTGCCGAAGCTGAACATCTCGTGGACGGATTTTTCATGGCAGAACCGGGTGATGTCGTGGAGGGTGCGGCACTTTTTGGGCCGGAAGTCCGTGGAATCCGGGTCCAGCAGGTTCAGGGGAATGATGTGCTTGGAAACCTCTTCGAGAACTTCGTACACGGGACTGCCCAGCATGAGGTTCTTCTTGGACCGGGCCGTCCGCAGGAGGGAATCGACTCGCCCTTTGTAGATGCGAAGCCCGTCCGCATCCACCGTGACCGTTTCTCCCGTCCGGAGTAGGTCCGTGGCTCTCCTCACCCCAAGCAGGGCCGGGACTCCGAACTCCCGGGCCACATTGGCCAGGTGCCCGGCGACGCTTCCCTGTTCCGCCACGACGGCGCAGGTTCGGTTGAGAAGGGCGGCCCACCGGGGCAGGGCCTGGGAAGTCACCAGGACCGCCCCCTGGGGAAACTGGAGGACATCGCTGTTTCGCCGGACCAGGAACACGGGGCCGCAAGCCACCCCTGGACTGGCCGTGGCCCCTCCCTCGAGGATCACGTCTCCTTCGGCGACCTCCTCTCCCATTCGGGACGTCTGGGATGCCGGGACCTCCGTCTGTTTCAAGGGTCGGCACTGAAGGGTGCAGAGCCGCCCCGCCTCGTCCAGGGCCCATTCCACGTCCTGGGGAGACCCGTAATATTCCTCGAGCCGGGCGGCCATCCGAGCCAGATCGAGCACCTGCTCGTCGGTGAGGGACGCCCGGGTCGCCGCCTCTCCGGACAGCTCGACGCGGCACACCCCCTCCTCGGCATAACACACGAATTTGTAATCTTTCTGCTGAATATCCCGTTCCAGGATTTCCATGGAGGGGTTTCTTCCCACCACAAACACGTCCGAAGCGACGCTCCCGTCCACTACGGACTTGGGCAACCCCCACACGGAATGGATGAGAATGGAATCGTCCCGGATATTGAGAGGATTTCTCGAGTAGGTGACGCCTCCCACCACAGCGGGAACCATGACCATACACCCCACGCACATGGAGATGTCTTCGTCAAGGATGCCTCGATTGAGCCGATAGGAAATGGCCTGGAGACTGTACTTGCTGGCCACGATTTCCTTGTAGGCCTGGATCAGGTTGTCCGGGGCCACGTTCAGTTCCGACCGGTACTGCCCGGCGAAGGAAGCGCCCGCGGCGTCTTCCCCCAGTGCGCTGCTGCGCATGGAGACCCGCACCCCCGGTCCCGCTTCTTCTTCGAGTTTCCCGTAGGCCTCCCGGATGGCCTCCTCCACCTCCCGAGGGACCGGGGATCGAATGATGAGTTGCTGGATATCCGCGCTCAGGGAGTAGAGCTGGTCCACCTCCTCCCCGGAAAAGGTCTGTAGACGACGGTCGATTTCCGTCTGCAGGTCGTTGCACTCGAAGAACTTCCGGTACGCCCGGGCCGTGACCACAAACCCGTTGGGAACCGCCAGGGACAACCGATTCCGCACCTCTCCAAGGTTGGCCATTTTGCTTCCCACCTGGTCGGCCATTTCCTTGTCGATGTCGTCAAAAAAAATGACCAGGCGGTCTCCCGACGGTTCCTTTCTCCGGGAGAGCTCCTGGTTGATGTCTTCCTGGATTTCTTTGAAACGATCGTAAAGGTCCTGGTACTTGCCCGGGGCGAGCTGATCCAGGTTTCGGATGATCCGGTAGACATTGACCCCCACGGCCGTGCAATTGGCCCGAACGAAGGCAATCCCGAAAGGCAGACTGCCTTTGAGGGCCTTTTCCATGTCGGCCATGATTTCGAGGGCCTTGTTGTTGGCGCTCAGCAGGAGCTTGAAGGCGTGGTAGCGAGCTCTAAAGGCCGCCCTCAGTTGCTCCGCCTCGGCAACGGAAAGCGCTCTCCCCTTGGTCTTGAGGCCGATCTTGCTGAGCCATTGGGATATTTTGCCCATAACCAATCTGGCAGTCCGGGGAAAACAAGGATATGCAACGGCTTTTGGCCCATCCTCCAGTGGAGAAATCGAAACTGCGTGGCGATTTCCCCTTTCCACGAACCGAGATCTACACTGAGGGATCAGTCGTTAGCCCCATGGGCACGGGAACCCGTCCCGGCGCCATGGACCCAAACCCGGGGGACGGCTTCCGGTCGGGATAAAGATAAACAAAATCAAGGATCCAAATCGAGCGATTCACCTTTCGAATTTACCTGCTTTGAGCGATTTGGCTGGGACCAATCCCCTTTTGTCATTCCCGCGCAAGCGGGAAGCCATGGGGAGGGTGCAGACCCTCCGGATGCCCGCCTTCACGGGCATGAAGCCCTGACGCTCTCGGAATTGATCCGCTTAGGGTTTCCCCATTAGCTTCGAGATTTCCTGTAGTTGCGCTGCTGTCGCCACCACCCGACAGGGGACGTCCGAAGATTTTGAGATACAGGCCAAAGAGCCGACAGCTACGGGCTAACGGCGAATCGCTCCATTTAGAGAAGGATCAGGGCCCCCGGGGCGCCGGTCCCGCACACCCTTGAGGAAAGCCGAGACAAGAAGTTGCATGCCCGCCGGGACGGGCATATGGGGGTAGACCGGACGGCGGTGGAAAGTCAGGAACCCATCACGGCCTCGACCTGTTTGATCCTATCTGCGTGAAGGGCCTTCCTCTTGTAGGCGTCCTGAACCTTGTAAAGAAGTTCATCGATATCCAGAGGCTTCATCAGGTAGTCGAAGGCACCCAGCTCCATCCCCTCGATGGCCACCTCCAAATTGGCGTGCCCGGTCAGCATGATCACCTCCACCAGGGGGAAACTCTTCTTGATTTCCCTCAGGGTCTCGATTCCGTCCATGCCGGGCATCTTCACGTCCAGCACCACCACGTCCACGGGAGACTGTTTCAGGACTTCCAGGCCCTCCTCTCCGCTCTGAGCCCCCTTGGCATCCAGTTTGCGTTTCTTCATCCGTTTTACCAAGGTTTCCAGGAATTCCGTTTCGTCATCCACCACCAGGACTTTGATCTCCTCCAATTTGGCCCCCTTCTCTTCACCCCCGGTCCCCTCGGATGGGTCTTTCCGATTCCGGCTCGTGGAACTCGTTTAGAAGCACCCATGGCACACACGGAATTTTTCCTTAAAACGGATGGAAAATCAAAGGTTTTCCAACCGACTTCCCTCTTTTGGACCCGGGAAGCCGGGAGGCTGGGGGGCCGGGAGGCTGGGAGCCAAAAAGAAAAGCTCTTGAGGGGGACGACCTCTTCCGGGGGCTTATCGGGGACGGGACGGGGGGATGGAGGCAAAACGTCGTGGAAACAGATGTTGAAGCGTTTCCCGAACCACTCTTCTCAGGTTATCCGTGTCCCCGCTCTTTTCGACGATGGCCAGGGCGGAGGCATAGTGGCCGCTGTCCAGTGCTTCCGGGGTGTGGGTGTGGATGACCACGGGAAGGTCGGCCCTTCTTTCCAGCACCTGCTCCAGGATGAGGGATTCGTCCGCATAGGGAATCTCCAGGTCCAGGATGAGCAGATCCAGGCGGGTCTCCCCCTCGAGGAGACTCAAAAGGTCCCTACCGTCTCGGACCGTATACACCCGGTAGCCGTCCACGTGCAGTTCCCGGCGCAGGAATTCCCGGACATGGCCGTTCTTGTCCGTCACGAGGATGGAGAAGGCTTCGTTCATTTTACCGGCCTCGCATTCCGCTGGGGTCCCCGAAAGTCCCGCCCAAAACCGACATTTGCCCTGCGGAGGAACCAAGGGTCTTCCCCGGAGGAAGGATACGATCCTTTCCGTCCGGGGGGATTCGCAACGTCCTCAGGATTCTTGGGCAACCTTGACCAGGTACACCGAACACGGACTGGCTTTGGCCACCTGGCTCGCCACACTCCCGATCCTAAACCCGGAAGAGGCGCTCAAGCCCCGGCTTCCCATGATGATGAGATTCACCTTCTCCTTCTCCGCGAACTCGACGATGGCATCCGGTACGGAAATGGAGGTCACTATGGTCCGGGAACAGCTCGAGGTGATCTGCTCCTGGGCCAGCAGGTCGCAGGCCTTCCGGACCGCTTCGTCGGCCATTTTTTCGATGCTCTCCATGTGGCGGTCCCTTCGGGATGGAGAGATCTCATGGTCTTCCATGCCGCCGATATAGGGAACCACGCTGATTACGTTGATCTCCGCACCCTTCATTTTCGCGTAATCCATGGCCACCTTAATTGCTTCCATTGAATGAGTCGACCCGTCTACGGGCACCAGCAATTTCATCTTTCCCTCCCTAGACTTCCTTCTTGACTTTGGCCTTCTTCATGCTCAGCCCGATGCCGTCAAACATGTAGAAGATCGCATATCCCCACCACATGGTGTAAAGGACGTAAAAGACCAGCAGGCCGATCATGGTTCCGGCTTTGTCCGAGACTCTCTGAGCCTCGATTCCGAAAAAGTTGAAGGCAGGCTCGATGCCCTTCTTGGTTACCTCGGAGACCACGTTGGATTCCTCGACTTTCTTGTCCTTTTTCAATTCCTTATCCATCTTGGTCAGAACGCCCCACCAGAGGCTCATCACCTCGGTTGCTTCCAGGCCGTAGGCTGCCGCAACTTTCTGGGCATCGTTGTGGTACATGGCGTCGGAATCCTTGATGACTACGGAGAGCATTTTTCCCAGGTCCGCGCCGATCCTCACCTCCGAACCCTGGACTCCCACCTGGGCCCCCGCCACCATGAGGACCTTGGCCGTCTTTTCCACGACCTCGGGCTTGTCCAGCTTGAGGGTGACCCCGATGTTCTTTCCGGAGAATTTCTTTACCTCCTCCGTCAGCTTGGGGATGAAGTAGGAGGAACCCTTGGAAAGCTTGTTGAACAGGTCGTCGGAATATTCCAGGCCGTTCTTCCCTCCGAACAAGGGAGAGAAGATCAAGAACAACACCATGAAGAAACTAACCCCGAGAAGGGCTCCCATGTTGAACGGTTTTTTGTGGATGATCAACATCGCTATTCCTCCTCTCTCAACTCGCCCAAGTTGGCGAAGAACTTTCCAAACACCCATACTCCAAAGGCGGCCACCACCACCCAGAAGATGATGTTTCCCACGAATTCGATGTTGCTCACCAGGGACTTGGAAAGATCCAGTACCTCGAGTTCCGTGAATTTCTTGGGAAGGGTGGCGGCTCGGTTGATGAACCCTGCCAGGATGGAGACGGCGTAGAAGCCTCGGATATGAATGCCCTTGACGACCTTGGTGGTGAGAGCCCCCACTTGGATCCCCAGGAGGGAACCGATGAGCATGCCCATGGCCAGGGTGTAAAACACGTAGCCGTAGATGGCGTATTGACCCACCGCGGCCAGTCCGGCGGTGAAGATGATCTGGAGGATGTCCGTTCCCACGGTGGTCATGGAGGAAACCCCGAAGATGTAAACGAACATGGGAAAGGTGATGAAACCGCCGCCCACGCCCATGATGGCGGCCATGATCCCGACCACCACGCCTCCTGCGGCAATGATCGCCCCGGAGATCCGCTTGCCCCCGGGCACGAAGTCTTCATCGAACTGGATCATGGGAGGAAGGTTCAAATTCTGGAGCTTGAGGGCCATGGGGGGAGTCCCGACGGGGCCGCCCCCATGGGCGTCCCCTCCCCCGCCCCCGCCCTTGCTGGAACGTAGGAAATCCGAAAGGGCGTAGAAGCCGAGAAATCCCAACAAGATGGCGTACACCGCGCTGATGAAGGCTTCACTGAGCAGGGGATCCTTGTTGTAGAGCCCCTTGTTGATGGCGCCCCCGATGAAGGTCCCCACCCCGGATCCCACCAGGAAGGCCACGGCCAGTTTTACGGACACATTTCCCAGTTTCTTGTGGACGGCGGTCCCCATGATGGCCTTGGCAAAGATATGGAAGAGGTCCGTCCCCACGGCAAGGATTCCCTTCACCCCGGCGGCCATGAGGGCGGGGGTGATGATGAAACCGCCCCCTGCGCCGATACACCCCGTGATCAGGCCTGCCGCCAACCCGATGGCAATGGAAACCAGGAAGATGGTGGTCGAATAGAAGGCGGGCGCATACGCCGTCTTGCTTCCCAGCATGGGAGCCGCCTCGAGAAAGGAGACGCCCAGGATGGGTAGCAGCAGCAGAAAAAGCACCAGCAACTTTTTGCGGCTCCTCAGGATGGAGAGGGAGACCTCCAAATCCCATCGCGCATGGGCCGCGGAAGCGGCCTTTAGAAACTCAAACACCTGTCTTGAAAAACTCATCGATCGGACCTCCTTCCAACAAACTCTTTCTCTTCATGACGAATGATTCCAAATACCCCCCAAAACACCTTTACTCGCATCGCCCCTCGCCGTTGCCCCTTTTCCCCGCAACCAAAAGACCCCGGCCCTGCCCGGACGGCCTCCCGGCGACGACCACGGGTCCAATTCGCCGGGGTCGGGAATCCCGGCCCGCCGCTCATCTCCCGATGGAAGGCTATGGATACCGGGGCACGCCGAAAGGAAGAACCGGTGAGAAGCCATGGCAATGGGCATGCCAAGTGGGAAGGATCTTGTGGAATTGGGCACAAAGGAAGGCGGGGAAATGGAATGGGCCGGAACCCGGGAGAAGCCGGATCTCCCCTCGACCCCGGCCCGGTGTCAGGGAATTTTACAATCTGTAAAAACGGTCAGTTCGAGTCGCTCTGGGCGGTGGTCTCGATCTTGATGCGGTACTTTTCGATCTTGGATAGCAAGGTCGGCCGGGACAGCCCCAGGAGCTTGGCGGTCCGAGTCCGATTGCCCCCGGTGAGATTGAGGGCTTCCCGGATGACCATCCCGGCAAACCGGTCCAGGAAGGTTTCGAACAGGCTTTCGTGGTCTTCCCTCATCAGCATGTGGCGGACCCACCGTCGAACGAGTTCTGCGCTGATTTCCTGGTCGGGACCCCTGAAAGCGGGATCGATCCCGATGGCCTGGGACAGCTCTTCGGGACGAACGGGACAGCCTCGGCTGAAAATGAGGGCCTTCTGGATCGTGTTGGCCAGCTCCCGCACGTTGCCCGGCCAGGAATGCCCGCACAGGAAATCCCGGGCCGCTTCCGTGATCCCCGGATTGGGGATTTCCATGGCCCGGGCAAAGGTCTCCAGGAAGTAGTCCGCCAGGAGGGGAATGTCTCCCGTGCGATCCCTCAGGGCGGGCAGCCAGAGGGTTACCACCTTCAAACGATAATAGAGGTCCTCGCGAAAACGCCCCTCTTCCAGGGCGGATTCCAGGTCCCGGTTGGTGGCCCCGATAATGCGCACGTCCACGGGAATCGGTTCGCGTCCTCCCAGCCTCTCGATGCTTTTTTCCTGAATCAGGCGCAAGATCTTGGCCTGGATTCCAAAGGGCATGTCCCCGATTTCGTCCAAAAGGATCGTTCCCCCCTGGGCCTGTTCGATCCGGCCCACCCGACGGTTGGCGGCCCCCGTGAACGCTCCCTTCTCGTAGCCGAAAAGTTCGCTCTCGAGGAGGCTCTCGGGAATGGCCACGCAGTTGATGACCAGGAAAGGCCTTTCCGATCTCAGGCTGTGCTGGTAAATGGCCCGGGCCACGAGCTCCTTGCCGGTTCCCGACTCTCCGCGGATGAGCACCGTGGCGTCCGTCGGAGCCACTCGTCCGATGGCCTTGTAGAGCTCCTGCATGGGCTTGCTGCGGCCGATGATGACCTCGGCAGGTTCGGTACTCCCCGCGGGGGAGGCGTCCATTTCCACTCGGGACCGCATGAATCGACCGGCCTCGACGGCCTGTTGAATCAGCAGGAGGATCTCCGGAATATCGAAGGGTTTGAGCACGTAGTCGAAGGCGCCCATCTTGGTCGCCTCGATGGCGGTCTCCGTGGTCCCGAAGGCCGTCATGATGATGACCGGCAGCTTGGGCTGCATCTCATGGATGACCGAAAAGGCCTCGAGGCCGCTCATCCCGGGAAGCCGCACGTCCATGATGACCAGGTCGGGTGCCCCGTCCCGAATCATGGCGATGCCGGTTTCCGCCGTCGAGGCCGTGCGGACCGTGTGTCCTTCCTGCTTGAGAAGACGTTCGAAACTCTGGCGCAACTGGGGATCATCGTCTATGACAAAGATCGTAGCCAAGCTTCCCCCTCCTTACACGGTAGGGTGATGGTGAGGGTGGTCCCTTTTCCCTCCCGGGACTTGAGCTTGAGGAAACCCCGGTGATCTTCGATGATTCGAGCGGCAATGCTCAGGCCCAGCCCCGTGCCTCCCTCCTTGGTGGTGAAGAAGGGCTGAAACACCCTCTCGTGGATGGACTCGGGCATCCCCGGTCCGTTATCCCCCACCCGAATGACCACCACCCGCCCCAGGGGCTCCGCAAACCCCTCTTCCTCCCGGATCACGATTCTTCCCCCGTCTCCCATGGCTTCACAGGCGTTGATGATGAGGTTCACCAAGACCTCCTTCAGCTGTTCGGGGTCGCCTTCAATGGAAGGGAGCCTCCGTTGCCGGTACAGTTCCACTTCCACCCCGTAGGACTCGATCCGGTGCCGAAGAAGCTGGATGGCCATGTCCACCACGTCCGACGGGCTGATCTTCTGGATTTTCAACTTGGGGGGGCGGGAGAACTCGAGGAAGTTCTGCACAATGGTATCGATGTGGCGGATTTCCTCGGAAATGACTTCAAAGTCCTCCCTCTGAACCGGGTTCAGGGACAGGGTTCTTCCCAGGGAAAAAAGCCGCATTTTTACGGAGGTAAGAGGGTTTCGAATGGTGTGAGCCACCCCGGCGGCCAGTTTTCCCACCATGGCAAGCTTCTCCGATTGAAACAACTGCTCCCGGCTCTGCTGCAATTCCGTCTGAGTCTCGTCCACGTCTCTCATCAGGCTGTAGAGCCGCCTGCCCAGTTCCTTGATTTCATCCCTCACATCCGTTTCACGGAGTCCCGGGCTCGCCGTCAGGGCCAGGTGTCGAACCGGCCCCAAAATCTTCCGGAAGACGAAGTACCCCATGCAGCCCAGGAGCACGGCACAAAGGAGAATCCCGCCGTAGAACAGCTGCCGGGTCAGCCGGAGCCGGCTCTCCAGCCCGGCGTTCCACTCGAGGACCCGGGCCTCCAGGGACCCGGCCAGACCCTGGACTCGGGACGCCATGTCCTTGAGCTGGTGTTCGAGGACGGGAGGCAACGGGGAGAGCGGACCGATACCGTCGGATTTGCGCAGGGCGGCAGCCTGGTCCCTCGAGTAACTGTAACGGATGTAGAGGGACTCGATCTCGTTCACCTGCTCTCGCTGGGACGGCGTGGACACGGTTTCCCTCACCTTCTTCAGCGTTTCTTCGAAGGTGCGGCTTTCCTGTTTCAGGCGATCGAGGTTTTCGGGAGTGCCCCATAGCAGGTACCAGGTGAGGATTTCCTTCTGGGACGATAGGGACATCACCAATTCCCGTACCCCCTGCAAGGCTTTCAGGCTCTTGTCCGTCGAAAAGGAAACCGCCGCTCGGGACTGGTACCCCAGCCACAGGCCGCAGCCCGCAACGAACAGCAGGGCCGTTCCCAGGCTGACCGTGAGCACCACCATTTTGCCGCGCAGCGTCCTTGAACCCGTCATGCCCAATCCCACCCTTTCCCCCGGCAACGGACTCCTCCCAGGTACGGCACGGGAAAGGTCCGCCCGGATTCCGGGGCTCTGTTTTTCATCCCCCGTCGAAAGCGGGTCATTGCCTTTATCCTGCCTCGACTCGTCGCAACAGCAGGAGGGCACCCTCATAGGAACCCGCGATCTTGCGGGGGATGGCGTCCGCCCAGAAGGCGCTGAGTCCCGCCAAGCCCCTCACGGCAAGAACCACCAGGTCCGCCCGGATCTCTCGAGCCGTCCGGGCCAGGACCGCCGCCGCATCTCCCCGATCCACCCGGGCTCCTGCTCGAACTCGGCGTGCGGTCAGCTTCTCCACTTCCCCGGCCAGGCGTTCCGCCAGGTCCTCCGCTTCCATGTCCCTCAGGTAACGGGCGGTTCGGGGGGCCAGGCGGCTGGTTGGAGAAAGATCCCCGGACGCCCTTTCCACCGTCGGCACCACGCCCAGGAGCAGCAGCTCGGCTCCGCTGCGCTCGGCCAGTTCCCCGCCGGCCTCGAGGGCAAGAACCGTTTCGGGGAGATGATCCAAGAGGATCACGATCCGATGGGGACCCACGGGAGGAGCGACTCCGTTCTCGTTGGGCCGGATGAGCAGGACGGGAGTGGTCCCGTGAGCGAGGACCCGCTCTGCGTTGCTTCCGAAAACAAACCGGCGCCATCCTCCTCTTCCGTGACTGCAAAGAACGATCAGGTCCTTGTCCAGTTCCTTGGCGTGGTCGGCAATTCCCCGGGGAACATCCTCTTGAGGCACCTCGTGCACGTGGAGTTCAACCTTGAGACCGTCGGCTCGGAGCTTCGCCGCAACGGATTCCAGGTAAGTCTGCGCCTGGCGGACTTCCTGGAGGTGGACGTCCCCGTGGACGGAAGCCGGAGCCCCCTTCTCCACCACGTGGAGCAGCGTGACCAGACAATCTCCCGGGAATCCGAACCTGCGTACGGCGGGCAACACGGACTCGGCCAGGCGGGAACCGTCCAAGGGAACCAGGCATCGACGAAACATGGGGAAATTCCGTCTCCTCTCCACGAGCCTCCCGGCAGGGGCGGCCCCTCAGGCACCGACCCCGTCGGGTCAGCTCACGAGGGTCCAAAGGAGGTACAGGTTCAGGGAGACAATGAGCCCCGCCACCACGGAAGCCGCGAGGGTCGTGACCTTTGCGTTGACCAGGACGCCCATGATTCGAGGGTTGCTGGTGAACAGCACCAGCGGAATGACCGCAAAGGGCAACCCAAAGCTGAGAATGACCTGGCTGATCACCAGGGTTCGAGTGGGGTCCAACCCCCCGGCAATCACCGCCAGGGACGGCAACAAGGTCACCCCACGGCGAATCCATACGGGAATGTGAAACCGCATGAAACCCTGCATGATCACCTGCCCGGACAGGGTCCCCACCGTCGAGGAGGAAATCCCCGAAGCCAGCAGGGAAACGGCAAACACCCCGGCGGCCATGGGTCCCAGCAGCGGAGTGAGGGTGCGGTACGCTTCCTCGATGGTCCCCACCCGGTGCAGCCCCTGCTGATGGAAGGAGGAAGCGGCCATGATGAGCATGGCCCCGTTCACCAGTCCCGCCACGCCCATGGCCATGACCACGTCCATGAGCTGAAAGCGGAAGAGCCTTCGAAGCTTTCCGGGATCCCTCACGACCACTCGTCCCTGGGTCAGGGCCGAGTGGAGAAAGATCACGTGGGGCATGACCGTGGCCCCCAGAATGCCCGCCGCCAGGAACACGCTCTCCTTTCCCTCGAAGCCCGGCACCAGGGCATGGCGGGCAATTTCCTTCCATTGGAGCTCGCACAAGAGGATTTCCACCAGGTAACAAAGAGCGACCACCCCCAGCAGCGCACTGATCACCGCCTCGAGGGGCCGAAAGCCGAACCGTTCGAGTCCCAGGACCACGAAGGTGATCACGGCAGTGAGCAGCCCGGCCCAGAGGAGAGGAATATGGAAAAGCAGATAGAACCCCAAGGCGGCCCCCAGGAATTCCGCCAGGTCCGTTGCCATGGCCACCAGCTCCATGATGCCCCACATGATCCATACCAGGGGGGCGGGAAAGCGATCCCGGCAGACCTCCGCCAGGTTTTGACCCGTGGCGATCCCAAGCTTTGCGGACAAAACCTGGATCAGCATCGCCATCAGGTTGCTCGCCCCGATCACCCAGAGGAGAGTATATCCGAAGAGGGCTCCCCCTTGAATGTTGGTGGCGAAATTACCCGGGTCAATGTAGGCGACCGCCGCCACAAAAGCAGGCCCCAGGAAAGGCAGGAAACGCCGGTACCAGGGCAATGCCCCGGTGTGGTCCAACACGGCCTCGGCCGCCAGGACGGTACCGGCGCTGCCGCTGGGAGGGGGCGATGGGAGGTCCTGTTCACCCACGACGATCGGATCGATTTCGATTGGCAGGTTCCTGGGTCACGACGAGAGGTCTTCTCGTCCCGGACGGGTGCCCGGGAAAACCCTCGGGCGGGGGAAGGCCTCGGTGTCGGGGTCCTCCCCCCCGGGAGTGTACGAAGAGAATTTGCCGCTGAAAAATGCCCGAAGAGACAACAACCGGGGATCTACCCGTTCTTTTCCACAAATCGTTTCATGAAACTCACCAGGGATTCCACCCATTCCATCCCGACGGCATTGTACAGGGAAGCCCTGCATCCTCCCACGGAACGGTGGCCCTTGAGCCCTCCCAAGGATTCGGCCAGGGATTCCCGGATGAATTTCTGTTCGAGCTCTTCACTGGGAAGCCGGAAGGTCACGTTCATCAACGACCTCGAGCCGGGCTCGGCGGTGCCTCGGTAGAAATCCTGGCTGTCCAGGTAATCGTAAAGCAGCTTTGCCTTCCGCCGGTTCAGGTTTTCCATTTTCTCCAGTCCGCCCACGGTCTCCTCGATCCATTTCAGGACCAGCCGGACCACGTAAACGGCGAAGCAGGGAGGCGTGTTGTACATGGAATTCTTTCCGGCAAAGGTCGTGTACTTGAGCATGGTCGGCAGATTTGCGGGCACGCGCTCGAGCAGGTCGTTGCGGATCACCACCAGGGTGACTCCCGCGGGACCGGCATTCTTCTGGGCCCCGGCATAGATGAAGCCGAAGGGGGCGGGGTCGAACGCCCGGCTGAAGATGTCCGAAGACATGTCGCTCACCAGGGGCGTATCCCCGGCATCGGGGAATCGATCCCACTGGGTTCCCCGAATGGTGTTGTTGGACGTGATGTGCAGGTACGACGCGCCGGGGGGCACCGGGATCGAGGAAGGGATGTAGGTGTATTCCCGATCCTGGGAGCTCGCCACCACGTGAACGTCCTTTTCCAGGACCCTCGCCTCCTTGATGGCGTTGCTCGCCCAGGTGCCCGTATCCACGTAGGCCGAGGGTTTGCCGGGAATTGCCAGGTTCATGGGAACCATGCAGAATTGCAGACTCGCTCCCCCCTGAAGGAACAGCACTTGGTAGCGATGGTCCAGTTTCAGCAGTCTCTTGGTGCGTTCGGCCGCGTCGTTCAGCACCGACTCGAACAGCTTGGACCGGTGGCTAATCTCCAATATGGACATTCCCGACGAGCGGAAATCCAGGAACTCCTGTTGAATTTCCTCCAAAACCGGGAGAGGCAACGCGGCGGGCCCCGGGTTGAAGTTGGCGATGCGCTGGGTCATACTCTTCCTCCTCTGGCCTCACGGGGTATAAGGACCGCTTCATCGTCAAGACCCGGCCAAGCTACTGAGGCCCCGGCGGTTTGTCAACGAGAATTTCCCCCGGGAAACCGGCCGACGGACGTCGGGCAGGAAGTCCCGAGCCTCACGGAATTGCTGAAAGAACGAGGCGGATGGGCTATGATGAAAAACGGGCAACGAGGGGTGAATTCTTCGGGAACCGAGCAGGACGAAACGGACCATGAACATTCAAGAATTGGCCGAACCGCGGAACGATCTTTCGGGAGGGCCGCCGTGGGGGATCGACGACGATTCGCTCCTCGAGTATGCCCGGCGCACCGGGTCGACGCCGGGGCAGGCCCAGAGAGAAGCCCTCGACAACGGGATTCTTCCCCTCCGGTATGAAAAGAACCTTGCTTCCCTGGATTTCCGGGAACAGGTGCTTCTCTCCAAAAGTCGTGTCCTAATTTGCGGCTGCGGGGGCTTGGGAGGCGTGTTGATCCACCTTCTGGCCCGGGCCGGGGTCGGGTTCATGCGCCTGGTGGACGGCGATGTTTTTGCCGTCTCCAATTTCAATCGTCAATGGTTCTGTGAAACCGGGCAGATCGGGCGACCCAAGGCCCCGGCGACCCGAAGCCGTCTGTCGGCAATCAACCCGTTTGTGGAGGTGGAAGCGTTCCAGGCGCACCTGGACGAAGGCAACGGATCGGGGTTCCTGGCGGGGATGGATCTGGCCCTGGACGCCCTGGA